>JBBQMA010000060.1:0-9529 GCA_038328415.1 Chitinophagales bacterium
ATGCACATAGGGTGCGGCCGTCTTCATAGGAAAACGCAGTTCGGGTTTTTGCCCCGGGAGAGGCCATGTACAAAAGCCAATAATAATCAGGAAGTATATTTTCATTTGGTTTTTTCAGTGTCAGGTTCCAGTAGGTATTCATTCATTTATTCTAAATATTTCATAGCGAATATTGATGCAATCTGTGCAACATTAAGCATATTTTTAGAAAACTGTGCTGCGAAGTGAAGCATGTAATGCTGAATGACTGAATAGGAAAGAGTGGATTCCATGATTGGGTCGGTCAAGCTGACTATAAATAGGCAATGATGTGGTCTGAAGTGAGCATATCCTTTCCCTGAGACATTCATTGGAATTCTTAAGTCAAAATAGTTGTTTATGTTTCCTTAGAACGTTGGAGTTTTTTTTGAATCACCGTAAATGATACTTAACCAACACTGCTTAAACCTGGCCAACAAGGAATTTGGTAGGTAAATGCTACCTTTGAGCAATTGGTTTCCCATGCTCCTGTTCGCTTTCATCCAACGGCCACCTCACCTCATTGCAGAGGCCGGAACGGCTAGGCCAAAGCACCTTCATCTCAAGAAGAAATGCTGCAAAAAGTATTTGCGGGGGAAAGCCTGCAGGAAGTGCCCGATAAAATGGAATTTCGGAGGAGATAAGCGTAACTTTGAGCCATGAAATCAATATATGCACACCTAAGCCTTTTTGCGCTTCTTGTTTTTGCTTCCTCCTGCGCTGAAGAGGTCGTTCCCAATGCCGCCGTCCAGGGTGAATGGAAAGCTGCTGCCTGGGAGGTGCAGGGTGTTCCTTCGCCCATGGAAGCGAATGAAGTGATGTTTACATTTAGCTTGCCCAGTGCCTATACGGCCTCGTTTGGCGACCAGATGGAAGAAGGTACTTACCGCGTTGAAGGGGACAAACTATATACAACGGCAGAAGGCCAAATCGAAAAAATGGTAGGCATTCGACAGCCTCATCCCGATACGCTCATTCTGGATATGAACCGCCAGGGTACACAAGAGGCACTGATCCTGGTCAAAAGCAAGTAGTGTCGTGTTAACATTAGGGGGCATTTCTGCCAATGATCTAAATCATCGCTCTCCCTGACAGCCGTCACATTCCGGATTTGTGGATTGGTAGAATTTTATTCCGCCAAATCAACAAGGCGATTTTATGCCGGTATATCAACGTCAGGGGCGCATTCCGCGCAAGCGCCATATCCAGTTTCGCCAGTCAAATGGTGGCCTTTTTCATGAAGAATTAGTAGGAACACAGGGATTTTCTGGTGTTTCTGCACTGGTGTATCATCTTCATCCGCCGACAATCGTCAAGGAACGTGGGATGCCTTACTCTATAGCTCCCAACATTGCGGTAAGCGAAAATCTGCAGGCATTCAGTTTTAGGGGGTTTGATTTGCCCCCCGCTCAGGATTATTTAGTCAGTCGAACGCCGCTTTTCCTCAACCAGGATCTTTGTGTCGGCCTTGCCGCACCACTGACATCAATGACCGACTATTTTTTTAAAAATGCGGACGCGGATGAGATCCTGTTTGTGCATCAGGGATCAGGCCTATTGCGTACGATGTACGGCAATGTGGATTTCGAATACGGTGATTATATCGTCATACCAAGGGGCACGATCTACCAGATTCAATTCAATACAAAAGAAAACAGGCTCCTCTATATCGAGTCTTACGCCCCCGTACGATTCCCGGCAAGGTATAAAAATCATTCCGGTCAATTGCTGGAACATGCTCCCTTTTGCGAGCGAGATCTCAAATTGCCTCAGGGCCTGGAGACACATGATGAAGCCGGCGATTTTAGGGTATTCATTAAAAAACAAAATAAAATCTATCCCTACACCTACGGCACTCATCCTTTTGATGTGGTTGGATGGGATGGCTTTCACTATCCGTTTGCCACATCTATTTTTGACTTCGAACCGCTGACGGGCCGGATTCATATGCCGCCACCTATTCATCAACATTTTGAGGCTGATCAGTTTGTGATTTGTTCCTTCGTGCCCAGGCTGTACGATTATCACCCGGATGCCATTCCAGCGCCATATCACCACAGCAATATTGACTCGGACGAAATTCTTTATTATGTCGACGGTGATTTTATGAGCCGGAATAATATTGAAAAGGGGCAGCTCACGTTGCATCCTGCAGGGATACCACACGGCCCACACCCGGGGGCAATTGAGCGCAGTATCGGCAAAAAGGAAACCGGCGAATTAGCTGTTATGATTGACCCGTTCAGGCCGGTCATGATTACCGAAGCCGCCATCGGGCTCGAGGTAAAAGATTATTTTAAATCATGGCTCGGTGCCCTGGAACCGATCGGATGATTCATGTTTTTATTTGGTAGAAAGTAGAAAGTAGAATGTAGAAAGTAGAAAGTAGAATGTAGAATGTAGAATGTAGAATGTAGAATGTACTTTTTTAAAACCTGCTTGGTGTCCTGGCGCCTTGGCGGTTAACTCTCCTAAAATACCTCACAACGCTCCCAATATGACAACACTAACCGGAATAAAAGATTACGACTACGGCCTGGAAAAAATATTCCCGGATGCCGGTGATTTTTTGCCTTTGCTCGGGACCGATTATGTCGAATTATATGTGGGCAATGCCAAGCAGGCGGCGCACTTTTACAAAACGGCATTTGGCTTTCAATCGCTGGCGTATGCCGGCCTGGAAACAGGTGTGCGCGACCGTACATCCTATGTGTTAAAACAGGGTAAAATTCGATTGGTACTGACCACGCCTTTGCATTCTGATTCACTCATATCGGAGCATATAAAGAAACATGGTGATGCCGTCAAGGTTATTGCCTTGTGGGTGGATGATGCTGTATCGGCTTTTGAAGAAACAACAAAACGCGGAGCCAAGCCTTACTTTACACCTATTGTAGAAAAGGACGAACAGGGAGAAGTTGTTTTATCGGGTATTCATACCTATGGCGATACCGTTCACGTCTTCGTGGAGCGAAAAAATTACAAGGGCATTTTTTTGCCTGGTTATCAGGAATGGAAATCCGATTATAATCCCGAATCTGTGGGCCTGGAATATATCGATCACATGGTAGGCAATGTGGATTGGGGTCAAATGAATATTTGGGCCAAATTTTACAACGAAGTCATGGGCTTTGCCAACCTCATTTCCTTTGATGACAAGGATATTTCCACGGAGTACAGCGCCTTAATGTCGAAGGTGATGACCAATGGAAATGGGCGCATTAAATTCCCGATAAATGAGCCTGCAGCAGGCAAGAAAAAATCACAGATCGAGGAATATATTCAATTTTATGAAGGCGCGGGATGCCAGCATATTGCGGTAGCTACTAAAGACATTATTCATACCGTTGGCGAAATGCGCAATCGGGGTGTCGAATTTCTACATGTACCGGGCACATATTACGATACGGTAATGGATCGTGTTGGTCAAATTGATGAGAGTTTTCTCCAACTGAAAAACCTCGGTATCATGGTGGACCGCGATGAGGAAGGGTATTTGTTGCAGATTTTTACAAAACCGGTTGAGGACAGGCCCACCTTATTTTTTGAAATCATCCAACGCAAAGGCGCCATGAGTTTTGGGAAGGGAAACTTTAAAGCCCTTTTTGAATCGATTGAAGATGAACAACGCCGAAGAGGCACCCTGTGATGAAGCATAAAACAATTATCGAACCGTTTCGGATCAAGGTCGTCGAACCTATTCGGATGAGCACTTCTGCCGAACGGGAAGTATTCCTGCGCGAGGCTCATTTTAATCCCTTTTTACTACACTCATCCCAGGTGATCATTGATTTGCTGACGGATAGTGGCACCTCCGCAATGAGCGCCGAGCAGTGGGCCGGAATTATGCGCGGAGATGAAAGTTATGCCGGTGCTGACAGTTGGCTACGAATGGAAAAAGTTATCCAGGAACTGACTGGCTGCACCTACATTCTGCCAACTCACCAGGGGCGTGCCGCCGAACATTTATTGTACTCCAGAATCGGTGGCAAAGGGAAAGTATTTTTTTCCAATACGCTATTTGATACCACCCGCGCAAATATTGAATACAGTGGTGCTACCGGCATCGATTTGCCCATCCCCGAAAATGAGGTTATCAGCGTCTGGCATCCCTTCAAGGGTAACCTGGATGTGCAACGGCTGGAACAAAGCATTTTGGAGGTAGGTGCCGAGAATGTAGCGGCCGTCGTGCTCACCGTCACCAACAACAGCGGCGGAGGTCAGCCTGTGAGCATGGCCAATGCCGAAGCCGTTGCAGCCGTTTGCAGATTGTATGGTGTGCTCTTTCTGCTGGATGCCTGCAGAATCGCTGAAAACGCCTTCTTCATCCAAAGCCGGGAGCCCGGTTACAAGGACATCGGATGTGAGGATATCGCCAAGGCCATGTTCAGGCTTGCCGACGGCAGTATCATGAGTGCAAAAAAGGATGGTTTGGTTAATATGGGCGGCTTCTTAGCGCTCAGTGATCTGGACCTGGCCCTGGCTTGCCGCACCGTGCTGATCATCACCGAAGGATATGCCACATATGGCGGCCTGTCGGGCAGAGACATGGAAGCCATTGCCATCGGGCTTAAGGAGGTATTTAATCAGGACTACCTCCACTATCGGATAAGTAGTACAGGCTACCTGGCGGACAAATTAACCGCATTGGGCATTCCATTGATCCAACCTGCCGGCGGCCATGCGGTATATATCGATGCCAAGGTGCTTTACCCGCATATACCGGTGGATCAATATCCCGGCCAGACATTGGTGTGCGAATTGTACCGCCTGGGCGGCATCCGCTCCTGCGAGATTGGGTCAGTGATGTTTGGCAAATACGACGATCAGGGACAGGTCATTCCCGCACGGATGGAGCTGGTACGCCTGGCCATTCCACGACGCGTCTATACACAGAGCCATATCGATTACGTGATTGAAACATTTGAAGGAATTCTCTACGGCCGCGAGAAAACTAAAGGATACCGGATAACTTGGGAACCACCATTTTTGCGGCATTTTACGGCACGGTTTGATCCCATCATGTGATGCGCTTGCCGGGAATGCGGTCTTTTATTTATTTAAACTATTCTGATCAATCCTCCTAAAAAAGTGTCACATCTCCCTTGTAGGTCCGGGTTTCTCCACTGGGCACATCCACCTCGATGACCCATACGTATACCCCTGGGTCCATGCGCTTGCCTCGATGCGTTCCATCCCATCCCATGGTGGCATCACCTGACGGAAAATCTTCCCTTAGAAACAGACTGTTTCCCCAGCGATCATATACGGCCATACTTTTTATCCGGTCAAAACTGCCGGGATTGCTGTTTGGGAAAAACGTATCGTTGATACCATCCAGATTATTGGGCGAAAACGCATTGGGAATGTAAAGCGATCGGATGTCGGATACCCTTATCTGGATGACCGCAGAAGCTTCACAGCCATCAACCGTAATCACCGTGACCTGATATTCCAGATCTGATGGCGGCGAGGTCAGCCACACCAGCGGATCAGCGGTAGGCGTCAGGTATTGGTCGGGTGTCCAGGTAATAGATGTTATACTGCCCGCGGCAAAATTACCACTCAGGGTTATGGTGCCCGGTGTGCCTCCGCTAACCAAAACCTCGGCAGGTGCCAGCAGATTGAGCGATTGCCCGGCGGGCATAATAAAGACGGTGTCAAATCGGCATCCAGCGCCATCTGTTACTGATATGGGCCAATTGCCCTGTGCTAAAACAATGGGCTGACCCAATACAAACGTACCGGAGATGCCCTGCACCTCCACCGTGTAGGGTGGTGTTCCTCCTGTCACATTTTGCAGAACCAGCGACCCGGCGGTACCCTGACAATTCGGTGGATTTAGCTGGAAGGCATAACCTGCGGAGGATCCAAAGGAAACCTGCACATCATCACTATCGGTGCATCCATTGACGGGATCCGTAACAAGGAGCGTGTATAATCCGGCGGCCTGCACCGTCGGCAAGGCGGTTTGTCCTCCGCTGCCCATCTGGCCATTGATTGTTGTCCAGGCATAACTGAGCGTCCCTTGCCCTTGCGATGCCGTTCCATCCAGTGTTGTCGTCTGACTGCCACAAGGAAGCAGGATATCGGCGCCTGCATCTGCAAGCGGGGGAATTAAGTCACCGGCAACAAGAATGGTGGTACTGTCTGAACAACCATTTTCGGGCACCGTCCAAATAAGGATGTACACGCCCTGTATTGGTATTGTTTGTGATGATGATGAGCCTAGCGCCAGTCCTCCTCCGTCTGTCCATTGGTAATTTAATACACCAGGGTAATTTACAGGCTGAGCCAGGAGCATAGTCGTTGTGTTCAGGCAGGTAATCGGCAATGGTGTTGGCACCGATACTTTGGGTACAGCTACATTTTCTACGACCAGCACCTGATCGATCGCCTGGCAGCCGCTTGATGGGACGGTAAGTGTGAACACATAGGTTCCGGGTTGATTGACAGTAACCGAAACGTCATTCGTTGGGCCGACGATTTGGCCATCGGCGGTTGTCCAGAGAAAGGTGGCTCCAGTCGGTGTATTTCCAGTTGATGCACTCAGTTGCAACGTATTTATCAAACAGGTAAGGGTATCGGTTGGGTTAATATTTACCGTTGGCAAATTAGGATCCTGATAGACGACCACTGTATTTGTTGCTGTACATCCATTTCCATTGTTTGTCAGGATGAGTGCATATGTGCCACCTGCATTGACCAAGGGGTTCGCTGTGGTATTCCCGGCCACGATATTGCCATTGGTAGTGCTCCAGGCGAAAGTGAGTTGACCTACTGGACCTGAAGCAGAGGCATCAAGGGTTATGTTGGCTGTATTGCAATCGATACTATCCGGGGTGGCAAGGGCAATTACCGGCGGTATTATATCCTGAAGGATCTGCACGGAGTCGATGCTTACACATTGATTATCGGAATCAGTCGCGTTTAATACATACCATCCGGGCGCTCCAATGGTAGGATTGATTGACGTTCCACCACTAAGGATACCTCCGGTCGGGCCAGTCCAGATTAGACTGACAGTTCCCTGTGCCGTAACCGACGTTTGCAGTACGAGCTGCGTGGTAACGCAGTCCAGTGTATCCGAGGGTTCGATCAGTATACCCGGGGACGTGATATTTATGGCTACGATCAGGGTATCTGTAGCCTGGCACAACGTGACGCTGTTGGTGACTTGCAGGATATAAATTCCGGGAGCAAACAGACCGGGTTGCAACAGGGAGTCGCCATTCAACCCACCGTTGGGTGTAGTCCACAGGTATTGATATTCCGGACCGATGATGGTTCCTGAAGTATTAGGGAATACTGTATCCACTGCGCAGGTAATGATCAGATCCGGGCCGGCATTGACAGGAGGAATGACGCCGTTGGAAATCACGTTAATGATTGCGGTATCACGGCAGCCCGTAGTCGTTTCTTCGATAATGATTTGGTAAGTACCGGGCCCACCGGCCCAGGCATTGAGGCTGTCCTGACCGGAAAGAAGCAATCCGTTGCCGGTTGTCCATTGGTAGGTTAACGAGTCAAAACCGGGTAATACAAGGGCATTGAGCGCCAGACTATCCTCCAGGCAACCTAATGAATCGGTGGCCGACAGGGTAAGCGTGGGAATATCCTGATTGGCATCTACCGGAATCGTTAATGAGCCGGTGCAACCCGATGCTGTTTCCGTAACGACAATCTGGTAATTGCCGCCTTTATTCATTAGCAAACTAAGCGTAGTGTCACCACTAAGAATGTTGCCATCCAGGGTGGTCCATTGAATGGTGTAGCCACTATCAGGCTGGACAACAGCTACGACAATGAATGCCTGTGTATCAACACAGGTCAGCGTCGGGATAAAAACGGGTTGGACAACAGGCACATCACCACCGGGCAAGACCGTTACGGAGTCTTTTCGTGCGCAGCCATTGGCCGGATTGATGATGGTGAGGACATAGGTTCCTGCACCCTTGACACTGGGCATCAATGTGCCACTACCACTCAGGATGTTGCCATTCATCGTGGTCCAGGTGATGTTGGCATTGCCGGGCAGATTAAATCCTTGGGCATTCAGTATGATGGCGGTATCCTGACAGGAAGCCGCTGGTGCCGGAGAAATGGTAAATAAAGGACTTATCGTATCGATGGGTACTGTGATGGTAAGGTCATCGGTACAGGTGATCTGCCCGTTGCTTGTCGTAACGGTCAGGGTATACACACCTGGTGCGCCTATCGTCACACTGGGATTGGAGGTGCCGGATAAAAAGAGACCATTTGCCGTAGCCCATAGATAGGTTTGAATGCCAAAGGTGCCCACGGACAGCGAACCATCTAAAACGGCTTCATCGGTTAGGCAATTCAACGAATTGGAAATCCCTATAAAGGCTTCCACTTCGGCCAATTCGACCTCTACCTGAATAATACTGTCGCATCCTTGAACATTTTGAAGGACGACTTCATACTGTCCGGCGTCACCAAAACTTTGACCACCAACCATTACTTCATCCCCGGCACAAATGATATAATCCTGACTTTCCATACTATTTGCTGCAACGGTCACTGTGACAGAATCACTGGCTGTGCAACATTCCACCATCTCAATATCATCCACGGAGCACATACTACCTAAGCCGGCAACAGTGGCATTGGCCATACATATATCAGCCGTTGTAGCGCCCCCACTATTCCACGTAAAATTGCCGGAGGCTTCAGCGCAGAGTCCGTTTGGTGCGGTAACAGATCCGATTTGGGTGCCATTTACCTTAAGCACGATGTTGGGTGCCGGCGCAAAAAAGTAGGGAATGCCAAAGACCTTGAAGGAAAATTTATAATCCGTATTGGGTGTAACGTCCACCGTTTGACACCAAAAATTGACGCTAACGCCGGTGCTTCCGTGTATGACCATCGTATACTGTCCTATATCGGGGGTACAACCAAAAGCCTGGACAATCTGCGGAACGGAGAGGATGCCGTAGAAGTTTGGCGCATTTAAAGCAATAGCAACAGGATCACTCACTTCGGTATAAGAGGATGTTGAAGGGCTCAAGTCCCCTGTCTCAAAGCCGCCATTTTCGATGATGTTGTCTGAATTGGACATGGCTGTTAGCAGGTAGGTCGTTGTGACCGTAGGAGACGCGACAGGATTTAGAATGGCGGGATTGCTCAATCCGGAAGCCGGAGTCCACTCAAATGTCGGGTTGTTTCCTCCTGTTACGACCCCGTCTAGTGTGGTATTTTCCCCTTCACAGATGGTTATATCATCACCGGCTTCAACAACGAGGTTGCAGGCGTTTTGTCCCCATAGTTGTGCGACTTCAACGAGTAGTAATAGAATCAGAATGTAACGCATAGTCTGAAATAATCCGGTCAACATGTATAAGTTCTAATCGAAGCACGCTCAGGTATCCATGTTTTACCTTCGAAGTCAATTATTTCCCACAAGGTTTGCGGATAGAGCAGCAACCCATAAAGTTACGGAGATGGATGCACATTAAAGACAAGAAAATTCATTCTTGGGGTTGCTGCA
>JBBQMA010000061.1:0-9522 GCA_038328415.1 Chitinophagales bacterium
CAGAACCGGAATCTGACATTCTATCCATTGAACTACGAGGCCGTAGTGGGGTGCAAAGCTAATGACTTCCGCTGGATGGGAGGTAAGGGCTGGCAGATTTTATGCGTTGGTTTTATCCATATTCATTTGATCAAACCCGGCTATCTTTCTTCGTATTGAAATCGATTGAGGAGCATAGTTGACATAGTCGGCCTGTGGACACAAAGGTTGATTTACGAAGCGGCGATTCATTTATTTAATAACTTGGTCAAGTTATTTGCCACTATATCAACCGATATGTACAAGGCACTACTCATGTTATGTTGCTCCTATGTTGCAATCCTGCAGCCAATAAGCGGGAACGCACAATCCTGTTTTCCGGTCAATAGTCATTGGGAAGGTAGGTTTTTTTCGTTTTTCGGCCAGGGCGACTGGCATAAGACCATTGGAGCAGATGTTCAGATTAATGGGTTGACCTGTCAACCTTTTGACTTCTGGCAATTGCAGGATCCGCCAATGTCCTTTCAAAATACGGGGGTCTACTATTATCATAATAACGGCAATTATCTATATTTTCTGGAAACGCAATCTTAGGAATTAAGTCCATTATACCCTTTGCAGCCTTCTCCGGGCGAAACGTTGTTAAATCCTAAAGAATGGACCTAGTTTGGGCAGGAGTTTCATCGCTGGGTATTGGATACATTTATTGTCCAACTTGGGGGTAAGGACTATTTCGCTTACCAGGTAGTCAATCAATGTAAAAGGGAAACCGATGATTTTTTTGATACCATTACCTTCGCAACTGTCTTTGGCATATTTCCCTATTTTGGTCATGATCGACCGTACTTGAATATTCCGGAATATTCCTTATTTGACGGCACTCGCTACAATTCCCGGTGTAGGTCTTATCGGTGACAGTGTACTTTGTGCCCATCTAGTTTCGGTTAATCAGGTCGTTCAAAACGATCAAATACGCATCATACCCAATCCTGTGCAGGATGAATTGCGTCTGGAAGGAATAGACCTTCAAGCCATCAGCGGGATTCGTGTGCTGCATGTAAGCGGCCAGGTAGTACTATCGGAAGATACATGGCCCAAGGGAGGCGGACTAGATGTCCGTGTTTTGCCAGCGGGTTTGTATTGGCTGGTATTGCGAATAGCTGGTGGCGTTCAAAAAGCCGCAGCGTTTCAACGATTGTAAGCAAAGCAGCCTAGTGTTTCAATGAAATTGAGCGAATACAGGGTTGGGCCTGAAGTCAGCACACGGCATCGGCTGTGTCGCGAAAACAGTACACTTTCGATGGAACATCCGGGATAAATAGCCTCTGGGAAAAGCGATTTGCCCTCATGCGCGCTGTTGAATTATTTTTTACTTTTAATGTTATGTTTCCCCTATTTTAGCCGGCCCAAGTATTCTTCTTTTTCCTCATATCTTTAAGATATATCCTTTACTTAGCTAAAGCTATGTGCAGAATTTCTTTTTTGATCTAAGAAAAAACCCCAGCGACTTAACCGACACCATAGTATTAATACCAAACTAGGAATTCTTGTGAGTAGATAGTGCAAAGCGGCGATGTACTCAACTTAAAATTCCAGGCGTACGAGCTAAATGGTTTATGTCCTGTATATCAGTAGTTTGTAACTTTTATTAGACGTATTTGAGAGCTAAAATCATTAAAAACGACCTGATAAAACCTGCGGAACGTTAACAAATATTTAATAGTAATGCTTCAACAATTTAAACTAAAAAACTCTTTAATGATAGCTTTACTATCACAATTGTCATAAAATAGTAATCAGATGTATTTTGTACTATCGAAATTTGAACCCAAAATCCACCGTACCATCTACATCAAAGATCCTGCTACCAGTGATCTGGGGAGGAAAATTCTAAAATACAGTGTTGATTTGATTGATGAGCTGGGATTCGAAGAATTTAACTTTAGAAAGCTGGGTAAGCATATTCATTCCACTGAAGCATCGATTTACCGATACTTCGACAGTAAACACAAACTACTAATCTACTTGTCTTCCTGGTATTGGGGCTGGATTGAATATCGCCTAACATTCAGAAATGCCAACATTAATGATCCTGTGCAAAAACTAACTAAAGCGGTGGAAATACTTGCAGATTTCGTTGAAGTAAAAAGTGATTCAGAGATTCTGGATACCCATAAGTTATTCAGGATTATTTTTTCAGAATCATCCAAAGCATACTTAATCAAGGATGTTGATATATTGAATAAAGATGGAGTTTATTACAATTACAAGCAACTGGTGTCGGCCGTTAGTGATATTATTCATGAAATTAATCCCACTTATCCGTACCCGCACATGCTCACCACTACAGTAATAGAGGGGATTCACCATCAAATGTTTTTCAGCTTGCATCTCAAATCGCTCACTGATCGAAAAGAGGGTGAGCACTCTATTCTAGTTTTTTATAAAAACCTGATATTCAAACAACTCAATATAAAGACAGAGTTATGATTACGCCTGTTCAACGACTATTCAGTTTGCTTTCTCCACATAAAGGAGCGATTAGAGACCTGTATATATTTGCGGTTTTGAGCGGTATTACTGCGCTGAGTCTTCCTCTGGGAATACAGGCCATCATCAATCTTATTCAGGGAGGTGAAATTTCAGTTTCCTGGGTATTGCTCATTGTTATTGTCCTTTTGGGTTACACTTTTAATGGTATCATGCAAATATATCAGTTAAGGATCACTGAGAATCTACAAAAGGAAATTTTCACACGATCGGCATTTGAATTTACCTTTAGAATTCCCAGAATAAAAATGAAGGCGATACACAGCAGTCATGCTCCTGAATTAACTAATAGATTTTTTGATACAATTTCAATACAAAAAGGGATATCAAAAGTGCTGATTGAATTCTCCACCTCTGCATTGCAAATTATTTTTGGATTGATTTTGCTTTCATTTTATCATCCATTTTTTATTATCTTTAGTATCATCCTGGTCATTATGGCGGTACTTACGGGAAGATATATATTTCATCGGGGCCTCCGTTCATCCTTAATAGAATCCAAGTACAAATATAAAGTTGCTTTTTGGCTTCAAGAGCTTGCCCGAACAAACACAACATTCAGGCTTAATTGTGACTCCATGCTGCCTTTTAATAAGACGGACGGACTGGTATTATCCTATCTTCAAGCAAAGGAAAATCATTTTCAGATACTCCTGAGGCAGTATTACCTTTTCATTCTTTTTAAAATTCTGGTGGCTGCCTCATTCCTTGTCCTGGGAGGAATTCTTGTTTTCAATCAGCAAATGAATATTGGACAGTTCGTGGCCGCAGAAATCGTAGTACTCTTGCTTATTTCTTCTTCAGAAAAGCTCTTGCTTTCGCTGGAGGTAATATATGACTTGCTTACTTCTATTGAAAAAGTAGGTGAGGTGACTGATCTTGAATTGGAAGAAGACAATGGAATTGATTACGATATTGCTAAGGAAGGTGGCGTAGCTGTCAGTGTTCGTGATGTGAGCTTTCGCTATCCGGATTCACAGCGTTATACTCTTATCAACTGTAATCTAGATATCAAGCCAGGTGAAAAGTTATGTCTTACAGGATCCAATGGGGCAGGTAAGAGTACACTTTTGAGCCTTATGACTGTATTTAATGATCCTAATGAAGGAACTATAACCTTTGATGGTTTGCCATCTAAAAATTATAACATTTCGACATTGCGAAATATCATTGCCGAGTGCGTATCGGATGACAGCATCTTTGATGGTACTCTGTTGGAAAATCTTACTTTGGGCAAGAACATAAAAATAGGGAGAATAATGGAAGTCTGCAGTAGTCTTGGATTGGCTGATTTCATTAAAGATTTACCCAAGGGACTGGATAATCCGATAGGTCCTTCGGGCAGAAATGTATCAAGAACCATCACTAAAAAAATAATTCTTATAAGAGGTATCCTTAAAAATCCAAAACTATTATTGTTGGACGACTTCCTTGGTGATTTGGAACAGGAAGATAAGATTTTGATCATTGATTATATATGTGACCCTGCCCAACAATGGACACTTATTGTTAATACCAAGGATCCGCTGATGATCGAAAAATTCAGCAGGATAGTATATATGGAAAATGGGAAAATAGCTTCTGAAGGAAATTAAAAAAATCGAAAAATTTATGCTCAATATATCCAATCAATCCACAAAAACCCGTATACCTGAAGATAAGCTTAATTCATTCGAGCTGCTCAAAACAGTATATGCCCATACCTTTACCAGAGTAAAAAGGACCTTGGCATGCTTAGTCCTTCTTGGGATAGTGTTGATGTTTTTACCATGGACTCAGAATGTCAGATCTACAGGTAATGTCATAGCGCTCCGCCCGGATCAGCGACCACAAACCATACAGACGGTCATTGCAGGTCGAATGGAAAAATGGTTTGTGCAGGAAGGAGAGTATGTCCAAAAGGGAGATACCATCATGTACTTGTCTGAAGTAAAGGATGATTATTTTGATCCCAACCTGTTGACAAATACCCAACTCCAACTCGATGCAAAAACCTTCTCTAAACTCGCCTATCAGGAAAAAGTGAAAGCTATTGATAACCAAATTGATGCACTCGAGAAGGCTTTAAAACTCAAGATATCACAAGCAGAAAATATAATTTTACAGACCCAACTTAAAGTTCAATCCGATAGCATAGACCTCGAAGCAGTCAAAATCAATTTGGATGTAGCAACCGACCAGTACCTTCGTATCCAGGGTCTATACAATGAAGGCCTAAAATCACTGACAGAGCTGGAAAACCGAAATGTAAAAAGACAGGAAGCACAAGCAAAAAAAATATCACAAGAAAATAGGCTGCTCACCAGCAGAAATGAACTGATCAACGCTCAAATCGAGCTCAACAGTATCCAAGCAGATTATAGGGATAAAATTTCCAAAGCCCAATCTGAAAAATTCGCTGCCCTGTCCGGCCAATATGATACTGAAGCTGGCATTAACAAGCTGAATAATCAGTTTTCTAACTTCAAAATCAGGACGGACTTGTATTACATTTTGGCCCCACAGAATGGATATATCACTAAAGCCATTCAGACAGGTATTGGTGAGACAATCAAGGAAGGCGAAGCCATAGCCAGTATAATGCCTTCAGAATATGATCTCGCCATTGAGATGTACGTGAGGCCTATAGATCTGCCACTATTCGAGCCAGGACAAAAAGTTATGATACAATTTGACGGCTGGCCAGCTATCATTTTCTCAGGATGGCCCAGTGTAACCTATGGTACGTATGAAGGGAAGATTCTTGCTATGGATAATTTTATCAGTGATAATAATCTTTACCGTATTCTGGTAAAACCCAACAAAGATAGTTATGCCTGGCCTGAACAATTAAGGGTTGGGGCGGGTGTGAAAACCTTAACACTTCTAAAAACCGTCAGGGTATGGTATGAAATATGGCGGCAAATCAATGGTTTTCCACCAGACTATTACAAAAAAGGAAATTCCATTGATGAAGATAATGATTTGATTTCAAAAAAATAAAATGGAAAAGGAGTATCTATTTGTGAAAACTCGTGATTTCTGGTTTCAGAAATTCGCAATCTGCTCTTTAGCTATATTTGGCTTCACTAATATTTCCTTTGCTCAGACTGACAGCATCATTACGCTCGATGATGCAATGCAAATAGTAAAGCAATTTCATCCAGTGGCAAAACAGGCTAATCTTCAGACACTGATAGCCAATGCCGAACTCCTCAAGGCAAAAGGAAGTTTTGATCCTGTAGCACAAGCCGTATTAGACCAAAAGGAGTTATCAGACCAATTATATTATAGCATACTGGACGGGGCTATTACCTGGGCAACACCCTTTGGCGCAACTATAAAGTCGGGATACGAATTAAACCGTGGACCCTTCCTTAATCCTGAAAATAATACACCCGGGAGCGGGCTGTTATATGCCGGCATTTCACTTCCTTTAGGTCAAGGTCTACTCATAGATGAGCGCAGGGCTGCCAGAAACACTGCTGAAATTGGAATTGAGCTGGCTCAAAACAAAAGAGCAGACATTCTGAATAAAATCTTTTTTGAAGTAAGTCTCCGATATTGGGAATGGTTCAGATCATTTCATGTTAGACAAATATTTGACACGGCACTGCGAAATGCCGGTGAAAGATATCAGGGCGTTGTAATCAATGCAAGAAGTGGAGACAGGCCTTTTATTGATACTGTGGAAGCAAAAATACAGCTACAGCTTATTGATGCAAGCCTCAATCAAGCCAGCTTGGAATACAAGAGGGCGAGTCTTTTATTCTCTAGTTTTTTATGGGATGAAAACAATTTTAACACAGGCTTGGATAACAAGCAAAGACCATCAGAACAAGATGCATTAGATGATTTTCCAAATCCCGTGCTAAATCCGGCCACACCTGAAAACTTCGAATCCGTTCAGCCTTATCTTGCTCAATTGAGACAAAAAATTAAACAACAGGAAATAGAGCGGAAATTAAAACAGGACAAGCTCAAACCCATGATTAACGTCCAGTATAACCCAATCACAGAGCCCGTTGGATCTGGTCTGCTTGCCGGTTGGTCCCTTAATAATTACACGTGGGGACTGGAATTTAAAATGCCCCTTTTGCTAAGAAAAGAGAGAGGAGATCTTAGACTGGCAGATTTACGAAAAAGGGAGACCCAACTGGAGCTGGACAATAGTACGGTATCACTCTACAACAATTACAGAGCTTACATCAGCGAATATCTGGCCTTGCTGCAACAAGCAAGAATTTTTGAAGAAGCTGTGGAAAATTATCAAAGATTGTTTGATGCGGAATCTCGCTTATTTCAGATTGGTGAGAGTTCTTTGTTTCTCGTCAATGCACGCGAGCAGTCACTGATCAATGCACGAATCAAATATCTGGATTTACAGGTAAAGGCTCAAATTGCATACTACAGCATATTGTATTATTCGGGTTTATTAGCAAATTGATCCATAAGCGCCTTAAATTAGTAGTGATCGGTTCACTCCTGTCCAAAATGTTTAAAATGTAAAATAATTTCGACTGATAATCAGCCATTATAAAAAGTAATTTAGAAGGTTATCGCTTAACCATCAGTGCCTGGTTTTTAGTCAGTTCAAACTCTCTGTTCCAAATCCGATAGTAGAAATACACAAAAGATGCCAAGATGAGTCCATATATGACATAAAGCGGTCGACCGACTAGTTCCCGAAAAGTGTTATAAGCATGAACATTATAAAATTGACAAAGATTGTGAACAGTTGCTATAAAACTTGCTATAATGACTACCCGTACAAGGACATATCCCGAATGGGCCAGGAAGGTCTTTTTATTCACAGGCGTTTTGTACAACAGATGATGCAAGTGGCCTTTTTCATTGTAATAGATCATCGATACAAAGTCGGATAGTTTGGTCGGCAGGGTCTCTGGTGGGATCGGTTTATATCGAAATGTGTAATAATAAAACGCATAAATCATTAGGCCAATTACGATCACATTGGTGATAACCAATCCATTCCACCCCACGCCAAAAAAGCGGGTTAATGGATTCATTTCTCCTGCCATACCATTGGGTTGGAAAAACCACAGACTGGTAGAGTAAAAATCGCACCCCCGTGAAAAAAGAAGAAGGCTGGTCAGGAAATAGAATTTTACTTTCATAGGAAAGCTTTTTATATTAGTAAAGGTAATACGGTTTATTAGGCTACCTGGTAATTATATTCACTTGCTAATTGTGAATATAAGTTTAAGTCGACAAATTGATCATTTAACCATTCGCCTTGTCTGACAATTCCTTCTTTCGTAAATCGAAGACCCTCGGCAATGGCTATGCTTCTCAAATTTTGGGTAGCACATTTAATTTCCAATCGGTTGAGCCGGATTTCCTTAAAGCAAAATTCAATAAGTGTTTGACAACATTGTGTAATGGTTCCTTTGCCTTGTTCTTTTTCGGCCAACCAATACCCAATTTCACCAATTTTATTTTGGCCATCAATTTTGTATACCCCGATCCGACCAATAACCATATCCGCTGAGATGATGACAAACGCGTATTCATTTCCTGCCTCATTTCGTTGCATCGAACCTTTTACAAACTGTTTGATAGATGTTAGCGATGACATATAATCTACAAAGGTCAGCCATTCTCTCAAGTAATTTCTGTTGTGGTCAATGAGGTCAAACAAATGCTGTGCATGATGTGCAGCTAACAACTCCAGTCGGGTGTGCGGCTCTATGTGAAGGTTCATTATTTCGTTTTTTTATATTCATCAATGTGTTCCAACAACGCCATTGACTTGAGCAGCGGTGTCCATTCCTTTCCACTGAAAATAAGCTTAAACCATCTTTTGTCCCGGTTTTCGTAACGAATATTTAAAAATAGCCAGAGAGCAGCAAACGTAGCTAGAAAAAAAGCAGATCCTGCCACGATCCATTGCACTTGATTCCAATCACGCAACAAGTTCTCTGTCCACCAAAACGTTGTCCATACTGGAAGCTGGAGAATCATTATGCGGGTTATGAGCAAGGTGGATGATTTGAGTTTGGCTAATTTTTCCTGTGTGTTTATGACTGCATCACTGATATCAACCTGGTAAATTAGCATTAACTGGTAGATATATAGTCCAAGTGCAAACGCTGTGAGGAGGATCTGAATAGTGGCGGAGAATAGAAAAAATTTAGACGTTTCAGCGTAAGCAAATAAATAGATATTAATTAATACCATTGCGCCCAAAACAAACCAAACACATCCAATCAATAAGGTAAATATTTTAATTGGTTTCATCGAGCTAACAATGTGATGAACCTTAATTTTAGTAATTTCCTCTGTAAGTTGATGATTGATCATTATTGTTTCTTCCATCTTTAGATTGTATTTTTTCCAAAGACTTAGTAATTCGGTGTTTTCCATAATGTTAGGTATTGTAGGATGAAAACTTATGTTTTAGTTGGATCTTAATTCTTCCAATTTTTGTGGCAACATTTGTTTCGGACAGACCTGTTATTTCTGCTATTTCTTTATAGCTTTTTTCTTCCAAATATAATAACATTAAGGCTTTGTCAATTTCTTTGAGTTCGTTAATAAACTGCAATAGAACCTGGACTTGCTGATCTGATTCAGACAAATCTGGTGGAGGGGTGTCTTCCAGTTGTTCGTTCAAATCATATTGGCTTCTGGTCCTTTTTGTGTTTTTACGATAATAGGATATTGCTACATTCAGTGCAATTCTATACAGCCAGGTAGATAATTTATATTGGTTATTATATCTGTGAACTGACTGCCATATGTGGATCATCATTTCCTGGATCAGATCCTGTCTGTCTACTTCGTCCTTGCAGTATGACCTGGCTACTTTGTACAGAATACCCTGATGTTGCTCGATCACTTCACGGAAGAATTGTTTTTGTGCTTGTTCATTCATTCCAAAAGATGATGTTGACAGGGTCATTGTCCTTTTCACTATGCTTAAAACCTATTATTCGCATCAAGCAATTATAAATCACAGTTGAAGTTAGTTTTTTAATCAAAAATGCACTA
>JBBQMA010000062.1:0-9505 GCA_038328415.1 Chitinophagales bacterium
CCATATCCTTGGTATAGCCGGTGCATGTACATTTGCATGCTGTATTGGTGTGTTACGCTATAAAAGTACAATCATGGTTAACCGTTTTTCACTGGCAGTATGCCTGTTTCTTTTTTCCTTCCAGTTAGGATGGACCCAAGGTTCATTGTGGAATCTTCAAAAGGATCTTGCTTTTTTATCTTCTGATTTGACAGCGGGTCGGTTTTCGGGATCGGATGGAGAGCGCCTGGCCGCACGGTATATTGCAGAGCGCTTTGCGCAGGCGGGCGTAAAACCGGCTGGCACCAACGGCTATTTCCAGGCATTTACCCTGAAGCTACCAGCTCACCCACATGATACAGTTGGTACAGGGGAGCCTATCACAGCTACCAATGTCGTGGGTTGGTTGGATAATAATGCAGCCACTACCATAGTCATTGGCGCCCATTATGATCACTTGGGCGAAGGTGGACACGGATCACGGCATACCGGCGAACCTGCCATTCACAATGGCGCGGATGATAATGCGTCAGGTGTTGCTGCAATGATTTATCTGGCGGAAACATTAGCTATTAATGGTCCCAAGAACAATAACTACCTGTTTATTGGATTTTCTGGCGAGGAACTCGGGTTGTTTGGATCCAAATATTTTGTTGAAAATCCTACGATTCCCCTGGCTTCGATAAACTACATGCTCAATATGGATATGGTGGGCCGGTTGGATACGGTGCTGGTGATTAATGGTGCAGGAACATCTCCTGCCTGGAAGGATGTTTTTGCTTCCTCCAGCAAACCCGGTTTTTCACTTGTGACGAATGAAAGTGGTATAGGCCCATCGGATCACACCTCCTTTTATCTGAAAAACATCCCGGCGATCCATTTTTTTACCGGGCAACATGGTGACTACCACAAGCCATCAGATGATGCCCATTTGGTCAATTATGCGGGTATGCAAACGGTGAGTGAATTTCTTCTGTCTATTATTCGCGGGCTGGACGCGCAAGGCAGAATTCCTTTTTCCAAAACAAAAGATGAGGATGCGCAGCGGTCGAGAAGTTTCAAGGTAAGTATGGGTGTGATGCCTGATTATACGTATCAGGGTCAGGGTATGCGCATAGATGGGGTGCTGGAGGGGAGACCGGCAAAAGCAGCAGGTCTGGAGAACGGCGATATCGTCCTCCAAATTGGTGAGATCGATGTAAACTCGATCCAAGACTATATGGGTGCACTGGGCCAATTTAACAAAGGAGATAGCACTTCGATACGCGTCAAACGCAAAGAACAGGTGATCGAGAAGCAAATAACATTCTGAATTTTGACTCGCTGGAATTGTACTCAGGTATCATAACAGGGACTATAAGGTCAAAATTTGAGATATCGAGAATAGGCCAAGTACTTAAAAAGCTGGTTTATAAGGGATAAAGGTAAGTTATTCAAGAAAAAATAGAGGCACAGGATAATTGGTGGCTAGATTTTTATATTTTTACCGATTGAAGGACTATGCAGCTACACCAATTGAACGACCAATTAGACACGCTTGAGCTGAAAGCGAGGCAATTGGCTATTCGGTTGAAACACATGCAAGGTCTCAATGAAGAACTAACCGCATTAAACCACCAGCTTAAACGTGAACTCGAAAAAGCAAATGAACGAATAAAACATATGGAATCGGCATCAGGCGAAACCGTTGTCGGAACTACACATCTCGTGGCTGACGCCCGGGAGATCAAGAAGGAGATTAAGCGCTATATAGACGAGTTGGATAAATGCATCGAATGGCTGAGCAAACAGACATAACCCGATGATTGCAACGAGCAAAAAACAGGTCAACCTGGTAATCGCAGGTCGTTCTTATCCTGTGCAGATAGATCCTGCAGAGGAAGAATCCCTGTTGGCCATAGTGGCCGAGGTCAATCGCCGGGTGGAGAGCTTTCAACAGCGCCACCCTACACAAGATAAACAGGACTTCTTGGCTATGGCGGTTTTAACCTACGCCTCTGAGTTGCATAAAATCCAGCATACGGACGAACTGGTTGCCTTGCAACAAAGCATGGCATCCAAAATCGCAACAGTAGATAATATACTGGAAGGTCTTCTTTCCTGATCGTGTTCCATTACGGTATTTACCCTGTGCCTTTCATTTGAGTAGGTACGTATTCATTTAATTAAACACCGTTACTATGGAATGGATAATAGGAGGGATAATAGGATTATTGGCAGGAGGCGGCGGGGTTTGGTCCTGGCTATCGGTGCTGAATAAAAAGCGCATTGGCCAAATCAACCTACAAACCGACCACGCCCTTAAGGAAGCTAAACTGACAGCGAAACGCCTCGTCGATGAGGCGGAAACCAAAGCTGAAAAAATTGTGGCCAAAGCCGAGGCTATCAATGAAGCCATAAAAACCAAAAAGATTCAGGAAGCGCGGGATAAATTCAATCGCTTTCGTTCAGAATTTGAAGAAGAAAAGGCGCAGCACAAGGTACAATTGAAAGAACGCGAAATCGAAGTTCGGAACCTGGAAAAGGATATGGATTTCCGCGAAAAGGAGGTACTATCAAAAGTAGATGATGTCAACCAACGAGAGAACGAATTGCAAAAGGTGCGGGACAATCTCGAAGTGCAATTGAAGATAGTTGGTAAAAAGAAGGAGGAATTGGAGGCGGCCAATGAACAGCATATCAAAGCATTGGAAGGAATAGCCCGCTTAACTGAACAGGAAGCCAGAGATCAGATCCTTCAGGCTGTAAAGGCAAAATCTGAAAATGATGCCATGGCATTAGTGAAAGATGCGATTTCACAAGCGCATGCTGATGCCAATAAGGAGGCGAAGAAAATCATCATTACCAGCATCCAGCGGATGGCTTCCGAATTCACGATCGAAAATACAGTCTCGGTGTTTCATCTGGAATCAGATGACATCAAGGGTCAGATTATCGGCAGGGAAGGAAGGAATATTCGGGCTATTGAAGCGGCCACCGGTGCTGAAATTGTCGTCGATGATACGCCCGAAGCGATTATCATTTCCAGCTTTGATCCCATCCGACGAGAGATCGCCAGGCTGGCTTTGAAAAAGCTCGTAGCCGATGGTCGTATTCACCCATCCCGGATCGAGGAAGTTGTTGCTAAAACAAAAAAACAACTCGAAGAACAGATTATTGAAATCGGGGAACGCACGGTGATTGACCTCGATATCCATGGTCTGGACCCCTACCTTATTAAGATGGTAGGCCGTATGCGCTTCCGATCATCCTACGGCCAAAACCTCCTCAAACACTCCATGGAAGTGGCCAATCTCTGTGCCACTATGGCTGCTGAACTGGGACTCAATCCCAAACAGATCAAACTGGCCAAACGAGCAGGGCTCCTGCACGATATAGGTAAAGTGTCTGAGGAAGAGTCAGAGCTTTCCCACGCCGTGCTAGGTATGCAGATCTGTGAAAAACATGGTGAAAGCGCCATCGTACTGAATGCCGTTGGAGCCCACCACGACGAGATCGAAATGAATAACATCATTTCTCCTATAATACAGGCCTGTGACTCCATCTCCGGCGCCCGTCCTGGCGCCCGCCGTGAAATACTCGAAAGCTACCTCAAGCGTATTAATGACCTCGAAGAACTGGCCATGTCCTACGATGGCGTAGCCAAAGCCTATGCTCTCCAGGCAGGACGCGAACTAAGGGTTATCGTTGAAGCGGAGAAAGTTTCGGACCAGTATGCCGATGATCTGTCGTTCATGATCTCTCAAAAGATCCAGGAACAAATGCAGTATCCGGGGCAGATTAAAGTAACGGTTATCCGCGAAATGAGGGCAGTGAACTATGCCCGATAAATCATCTGAACGGGAATCAAGTATAAAAGCGGCAGGTGATCGATGGATTTCCTGCCGCTTTTTCGTTGTTAAATTGCTGACATCCTTGCATTTATTATCTTTATAGTGTTATCTTGGCATTTGAATTTACTGTGATGTTTGATCCAAGGCTTGTTCATTTCCCTGCAGAAAAGGACGCTTTAACCAACAAATGGACAAAGTTGCTTGAGCAACGAAAAAAAAGCTTCGCAGATGAAAGCAATTTCACAATGAAGGCTTTCATTTTCTCCGGAATCATATTTCTCCTTTATTATGTTTTTGATAGCCTTCCTCGTTATTACTTTGCCGGAATCTGGCTATTTCTTGTTGGATGTGTTTCGTGGTTAGCCAGCCGGGGAAAAGATCGTACAAACCCATGGGATATACTGGTAGCAAATGCAGATTCCTACCCATAGATGATGCAAGATCCCAGTTGACCAGTCAAAAAGAGAAATGGTTGCCAACTATATTGAGTGGATTAGTGATTGGAGTCTGTTGGTATTTCATATTTCAGGAAAATGCGATGACATACTGGCATTCTATTTTCAATTGGTCAGGTCCGGGTATAGCCCTGCTTGCCGGCCAGGTTCTGAGTCTGTTAAAGCGGTATATCTATAATGCCGCCATACGCGATGATCTCAAACTCGTTGATGCGATTGAAGCGGAGATAGCGGCACAGTAATCTATCGGCACGAGGTGCGGGAAATGTTCCGGTCTTCTTAACCTTCATGTCATCCATTTAGGTGATTTGGTCCTGGTGAAATCGTGGAATGGAGGGTTCGAGGGCACTCAAGGATAATGATCAACAGATTTCCGGGGGAGATTAGCTGTATCGACATCACTTTTTACTTAAAAAGTGTTATTTTCATTAAAAAAGGCTTTATTCATCCACCGCGTTTGCCTACCTTTGCACCGGTTTTTGAAGGGAGATTTCTCCTTACCATGAAACACGTTGCAAATGAAGGGCTTAGCTCGCTTTTTTCTGATTTTGGTCACAGCATTATCTGTCACCATATTATATGGTCAGGAAGACCATAGTGGTCATTCGCATACTCATGGTGCAGAAGTGCATGCACAATTAGATTCGAACGGATTATCCGGGGATGCGCGCACATCAGAATCTGCGGAGCCGAAAAAATTTAACCCATCACCTTTAGTTATGGGGCATATCGGGGACGCCCATGAATTCCATATTTGGGGTCCGATCGCCTTACCCCTTCCCTGCATCACGTATGAAACGGGACTGGGGCTGTCTTTCTTCCTTTCTTCTGCTTTTCATCATGGCACCACCACGTATAACGGATTTGTGCTGGATCATGGCGTAATGCGCAAGGTGATAAATTTCCCAACACGCGATGCCGTTGACCTGGAGGTGATCCATACCGATGAGGAGAACCACCCCCATTATATCCATACTGAGGAGATTAAAGATGCCGCTGGCAAAATAACAGAACACAAAACCATCCAGTATCAGGGGCAAGCCTATAATCTGGAAGCATCGAGTAAGATTTTCTCGGCGAGTTCCTGGATAGATTTCAGTATTACCAAGAATGTGTTCACGATGTTCCTGGCAACCTTCCTGCTGTTCTTCATCTTTTTCAGCATGAAGCGATTTTACGCCAAGAACGAAGGCAAGGCACCCACAGGGCTTGCTAATTTCATGGAACCTTTCTTCGAGTTCATGCGCGATGAAGTCATCAAGCCCAGCATTGGCCCTAAGTGGGAAAAATATATGGGGCTCATTATGAGTCTTTTCTTTTTCATTCTGGTGTGCAACCTGATGGGTCTTATCCCTTTCTTCCCCGGCTCAGGGAATGTCATGGGCAATATATCGGTGACCATCGTCCTGGCGCTGATTACTTTTTTGGTTGTCAACCTCAGTGGCAACAAACATTACTGGCAACACATTTTTTGGATGCCCAATGTGCCAGTCCCCATCAAAATCCTGTTCATCCCTATCGAACTGGCCGGATTATTCATTAAGCCTTTTACGCTGCTCATTCGTCTTTTTGCAAATATTACCGCAGGCCACACGATAATTCTTTCGCTGGTTAGTTTGATTTTCATCTTTGGTGATGTAGGTAAGAATGTGGGTGGAGCCACTATCGGTGCTGTGGTGGCCACGTTATTTGTGGCATTTATGAATCTGCTTGAATTATTAGTCGCGTTCCTGCAGGCATTCATTTTTGCATTGTTATCATCGCTTTATATTGGAGCGGCAGTTGAAGAACATCATCACGAAGAATCACATCATTAATCATTATAACTTTTTATCATGACTGGAACGTTAGCAGCAGTTGGTGCAGGTCTGGCCGTAATTGGCGCAGGGATCGGTATCGGACAAATTGGTGGAAAGGCTATGGAAGCTATCGCTCGTCAGCCAGAGGCTGTGGGTGATATTCGTACGAACATGTTGATTGCTGCAGCCCTTGTAGAAGGTGCTGCTCTGGCAACCATCGTACTTGCATTCTTTGCCTGATCCATTAGATCGAACCGCAGGGTTGCTGCCGGCGATTGGCATGCAGCACCCTGCTTTTTAAAGCTTTTAATCTGACATTCTATGATATCGCTTTTTATTGCATTGGAATTCAGCGTAATTAAACCCGATTACGGTCTGCTCTTCTGGACGGCAATTATCTTTTTGACCGTTTGGTTTATCCTTGGGAGAATGGCTTTTCCCGCGATTCAGGACGCATTGAAAAAAAGAGAGGCCACCATTGCAGAGGCTTTGGCATCTGCTGAAAATGCGCGCAATGAAATGCTTCAGTTGCAATCCCGGAACGAAGCTCTCCTTCAGGAAGCCCGTGAAGAGCGGTCAAAAATCCTTCGGGAAGCTAAGGAAGCCAAAGAAGCCATAATCACGGAGGCCAGGAATAAGGCAAAGGAAGATGCCCAACGCATCATGAGCTCAACAAGCCAGGAGATTGAAAAGCAAAAAAACATGGCTATCCAAGAGCTGAAAAGCCAGGCCGGCCTGCTGGCACTCGATATTGCAGAGAAAGTGCTGCGCAAAGAGTTGAAGAACCAACCGGAACAACAGGCGTTTGTTAAATCGCTGGTCGATGAACTAAAATTGAACTAAACGCAATGTCCGTAAATCGCATAGCTTCCCGTTACGCAAAGTCCCTCCTCCAACTGGCGAATGAAAGGGGTCAACTTGAAGTGGTTAAAGAAGATGTCGAAACCTTCCGTTCCGCATTGGCTAACAAGGATTTTTATTTACTCCTCAAGAGCCCGATGGTACATGGTGACAAAAAGATCAGCATTCTTAAAGCGATCTTTTCCGGCAAAATTTCAGAGCTAACCATGGAGTTCTTTGCTATTTGTATTCGCAAAGGAAGAGAAGCTTTCCTTCCGGAGATGGCTAGCGCATTTGGAGCCCAATACCGTATTCTTCGCAATATAACTTCCGTTCGAATTACTTCTGCAGCTCCTCTTGAAGCCGGTATCCAAGAGCGGATTGGGGCGCAACTTAAATCAAGCGGCCTGGCCTCTGGCGAAATACAGTGGGAACTCAAAGTGGACCCGGCATTAATTGGTGGTTTTATTCTAGAGTTAGGCGATAAGCGCTATGATGACAGCGTAGCGCATAAGCTGGATGAATACCGAAAAGAAATCCGCAAAAAAGCAATAATCTAATTACCCCATACTAATATTCGTCTTTTTAAAACGACAATCATGGTTGATGTAAAACCCGATGAAATATCCGCAATCCTGAAGCAACAGCTCTCCGGATTTGCTACAGCTACTGAACTGGAAGAAGTGGGCTCTGTGCTCCAGGTGGGTGATGGTATTGCCCGTGTGTATGGCCTGACCAGCGTACAGGCCGGTGAGCTTGTGGAATTTGAAACAGGCGTTCAAGCGATTGTACTTAACCTGGAAGAAGACAATGTCGGTGTGGTACTCATGGGCCCCAGCGATGGGATCAAGGAGGGTGCTACGGTTCGCCGTACAAAACGTATTGCTTCCATTCAGGTGGGCGAGGAGATGATTGGTCGGGTTGTCAATCCGCTAGGAATACCTATTGATGGCAAAGGACCTATTGGAGGTACTAAATATGAAATGCCCCTGGAGCGCAAAGCACCAGGTGTTATCTATCGTCGTCCGGTGCACGAGCCCTTACAGACCGGTATCAAAGCTATCGACGCAATGATCCCTATTGGCCGCGGACAGCGTGAGCTGATCATCGGCGACCGTCAGACTGGTAAGACTGCAATCGCTATTGATACGATTATCAACCAAAAGGAATTCTTTGATCGCGGTGAGCCGGTTTATTGCATTTATGTGGCATCCGGCCAAAAAGCATCTACGGTAGCTCAAGTCGCCAAAACACTGGAAGAGTATGGCGCAATGGCCTATACGGTTATCGTTGTTGCCAGTGCTGCCGATCCGGCGCCGCTTGTATTCTATGCGCCATTTGCCGGTGCATCAATTGGCGAATTCTTTCGCGATACAGGTCGTCCCGCTTTGATCATTTATGATGACCTCTCCAAGCAGGCAGTAGCTTACCGTGAAGTGTCCTTGTTGCTTCGTCGTCCACCAGGACGTGAAGCTTATCCCGGTGACGTATTCTATCTGCACAGCCGCTTATTGGAGCGTGCAGCCAAAGTGATTGAAAATGATGAGATCGCCCGTCAGATGAATGATTTGCCGGACTCCCTCAAAAATGCAAAAGATAAAGATGGCAATCCGCTTGTTAAAGGTGGTGGATCATTAACCGCTCTTCCTATTATTGAAACCCAGGCAGGTGACGTTTCCGCCTACATCCCTACGAACGTAATTTCGATTACGGACGGACAGATATTCCTGGAATCTAACTTGTTTAATGCGGGCATCCGGCCGGCTATCAACGTTGGTATCTCTGTATCACGTGTAGGTGGAGCTGCACAAATTAAGTCGATGAAGAAGGTGGCAGGTACCCTCAAGTTGGATCAGGCACAGTATCGTGAACTGGAAGCTTTTTCCAAATTTGGATCTGATTTGGATCCGGTTACGCAATCCATTCTTGAGAAGGGTAAACGCAACGTTGAAATCCTTAAACAACCGCAGTATAGTCCTATGGCTGTTGAAAAACAGGTAGCTATTATCTACCTTGGTTCAAAGGGTTTGCTTCGTCAGGTGCCTGTCAGCAAAGTGCGGGAATTTGAGGAGAATTTCCTGAACACCTTGGAACAAAAACACCCTGAAATTCTGGAAAACTTCCGCGCAGGCAAATTGGATGACCAGGATCTGAAAGCTGTTGAAACACTTGCAGCAGAACTTAGTGCCGGATACCGTTCTTAGTCGATTTATCAATCATCTTAGCAGCAGCTCAGCATGGCAGGAAATCTGAAAGAAGTACGCGAGCGGATCAAATCGGTCATTTCGACCCAACAGATTACAAAGGCTATGAAAATGGTCTCCGCAGCCAAGTTCCGCAAAGCCCAAACGGCAATTGTGGACATGCGTCCCTATGCCGATCGCCTCAATACGATGTTAGGAAATATTCTTGCCAATGCAGATGCTGATCTGGAAACAGATTTTGGCAAGGTGCGTGAAGTGAAAAAAGCCTGTATCGTAGTTGTTACATCCAGCAAGGGCCTCTGTGGTGCATTTAATACAAATATTATTAAAGCCGCTGTAGCCCAAATTCATCAAAAGTATGAAGATGTTCTAAAATCAGGAAACCTGACCGTCCT
>JBBQMA010000063.1:0-9502 GCA_038328415.1 Chitinophagales bacterium
ATCCATCCGGGAGATCCGGCCGATGGCATTTTCAGGAGAAACAGGTTGACTCATTTCCTTAAATGCCCCAATGGACTGAAGTGTATTTTCTAGTTCTTTCTTAAAAGCAATTCGAATTGATTCGTGTTGGTCGTGATAAAGCACGATTGTTTATCCGTTTTTATACGTTACGAACTTCCCGTTTCTGCAACAGGACTCAACGAGTATGACGCAAATCAATTTTTTTGCTTTTGGTTGCGATAGCGTAACACCACTAAAATGATCAAATAAATAAATCCTGCGGCAGGTAACATCACAATAACCCAGGCCTCCAATGCTTGAATTTGCCAGGTTCCAGCCTGCTCCAGCCAGGGTACCATCCCCGAATGATTAGCAGATGACCCGGATGCGACCGGAAACCACCAGGCACCAAGTTGTTGAAAAGGCACCGCAAGTAAAACCTGCAGAGGGGTTAGTAAATAGGTTACGCCCAAGACTAAAGGAATGGATAGGCGAAATGTCCAACTGCTGATCAAACTTAAGCCGGTAACCGGACCCAACATAGGCATTGTGCCCCATAGAACGGATAATGCAAAGGCCAGCGCCAGGCGGTGGGGGGTAAGTCCGGCCTTCAAGCTATCCAGAATGATTTTTTTTAACCGGTTATACTGTCGGATAAAATATGCACGCATGGGAAGAGTCGATGGTCCATTAAGCACTTTTAATAAATGGATAGTCTTTTAACAGCACACTCGGACAATCTGTTTACAGGTTTGTCTGAAGATTACGTAAACTACTTTAGCTCAAACCACAATTTTCCTTTGTAATCCGGATCCGGTTGATAATCAATCGTTATTTCCTCTCCGGGCAATAAGGCGCGGATACAGTGAATGGTGATGACCTGATCGTCAAAGTCAAGTTCATATTCTGCATTCGGTTCCGGCGAATGGTTGTACAACGACCCATATCCGAGCGCTATGGCACCGTGGTCCATTGCTTCGCCCCAAAGGAAATAATAATCATGCAGGTAGGTCTCATGTATTTTTTCCAGATCTTTAGGAGGGAATACAATGACGTGGCAAATCTCAATAATATCGCCCGTAGCGATAGGCTCAGCGGTAAAGACACCGCGTCCGCGATCGCTCGTGCTACTAATATATAATCCGGGTATGTGGGTGCTCATGTTTTTCGGGTTGTTTGAACGCCGGCCAGGATAAGTGCCATACCAATGAGGAATGTCCAGTGTAATTGTTCACCATCCAGCAGCCCCCAGCCAATAGCCACCAGAGGAATCAAATAACTGACCATGGAAGCAAAAACCTGGTTAGTTCGTTGCACGACATAATAAAAAAGGACAGAGGCAAACACCGTCCCAAATAACGCAAGTAACGAGATATAACCTAAAGAAATCCAAGCGCCCTCGACCTCAGCCATTCGATAAATAAAATCAGTACTCAATAGCATGACCAAGGCCGGAATACCAACCGTTGCAAATCCAAGGCTCCCAATGGTAAACGAATCCAAATGGCCCAGATATGTCTTTACAGTATTGCCACTAATGGCATAAAATACGGTGCCACCCAGGGCGGCCAGGGCATACCAGCCGGCGGCCCCAAAAGTCCAGTTGTTAATCTGTCCAATGATCAACGTAACCCCAAGCAGCCCAAGTAATATGCCTATAATCCAGGACCTTCGAAACGAAAGTCCGAAAAAAAGCATACCCAAGAGGAGGGTAAATATGGGGGTCAGTGAATTGAGCATTCCAGCCACTGCAGAAGGAATCCGGGTTTGGGCCAATGCAAATAAAAATGCAGGAAAGCCACTTCCGGCCCAGCCGACTACAAGCAGATGTTTCCAGTCTTTTCGTTTTGCCTTTGGGTAGCGGCTAAGGGCCAAAGGCAACATGGCTAGGAAGGAAATGGTCAGTCGCAGGGCGGCCACTTGCTCCGGAGCAAATGTGTCGAGTCCTCGCTTCATGAGAATAAACGAACTGCCCCAGATCAGGCTAAGCAGCGCCAATAGTAGCCATGGAATCAGAGCCGGACGGTGCACAAGCATAGGCATAAAGAGGCGCGCTTTTGTTGTGCTAATTTGCCCAACGAAAGCGCGCCCAAAAGTACGGTTCAAAACCGACTATACGACCAAAGATTGTTTTATACTTCTTCGTCTACCCTCTGTGCATTGTCGACTGCTACACTTTCGTCGCTAGTCGTTCCTTCTTTTTCTGAAGTCACTGCTTCCTGATCGGCTGCGGGTGTACCTTCCGCGATGGGAACTTCCTCCGAAGGTATATCGGATACAGGCTCCTCCGCTAAGGCAGGCTCAGCTAATGGTGTATGTTCTTCGGCAATTGGCGTCTCCTGCTCCGCTACCGGTTCAGGTGTTATTTCGACAAGGGCCTCTGGTGATTCATCAACTTTTTTTGTTGGTTTTGCCGCCGGTTTTTGAGTTTTGGCGATTTCCTTTGCGGCAGCCGTCAGTTCTTCAGCCTTTGTTTCAAGTATCTTTCCGGACTCTTCAATCCCTTTGGCAATGCGATCCTTGATCTCTTGTTTTACTTGCTCAACCCGTCGTTTTTCCTGTTCTTCGTCGGCTCGCTTTTGGATAGAAACGGAGCGTGCTTCGAGATCAGTCCGGGTTTTTTCCATATCGGCAAGTTTCTCCCGTTTGGATTTGACCCGATCTTCGATCATGGCTATTTTTGCCTTTCGCAATTGCGATTCCAATTGCCCGTCAGATTGATCTACGCGTTTGCTTTCGTACTGCAGGTCTTTTTCATCGCGGTCGATTGACTTCGACATTTTTTCGATAGCGTCCAAAAGCCCTTTCATGCGGTTGTCAATACGGGAGAGTCCGTCCTGAGCTGCCCCTTCCTGCGGCTTGGCGCCAAAGCGTTTCTCTTTGACCATTTTGAAAGCAGCATCCATCCGATCCCACAGTTTGTTGCGGTCATCCCGCGTCAACTCCAGCGAATGGTACTCCCTTTGGAGGAGTTTTAATGCTTCGAATGAATTGATGAGGTGTTTACCTTCCTCTATCTTGGCATGAAGTGCATCCAGTTTATCCGAAAAAAGCTTCGCATTGTCCCCGGACACTTTCCTGAATTGGGTGTCCGCAACCTGCCGAAGCTTTTTCATTTGGTTGAACAGATCGTTGGATACCTCGCGGAGGTGATCGACGTGTTCGCGAAACAGATTGCGCTCACGTACCTGATTTTGGACCTTGTCCCAGAAGCCTTTCAACTCCTCCCACATTGGCGGGGAGAATTCCTGAAGAACATCTACGCGCTCCCTGAAGTTATCCAGTTCTGACCGAAACGCTTTTTGCAATTTAAAAGAAAGGACCACAAAAGCCCACTCGGATTGAGCGCGTTGGATGACATCACCACGTTCCACCTTGTATTCTTCAGGCAGCAGGCTGTCGGAGATAGTCAGTGGGCGCTTTACAATCAGGTGGTCCTCAGGAAGAGCGACAGGCTTGTCATTCCGCCATTCATCCATCATAGATTTTACAAAATCATCCGTAGCTGTCTCTTGTGAAAAGACATGCATCACGACTTCGTTGTTGTCAGGAAGTAATTCCAATGCGAGGAGCACACGTTCGTCTTTCGCGTTTGTGCTCCAAATTACAAGCTTGGTCCTCATGGATTAATCGGTTTTCGGTCTTTAGCAATCTACACTGCCGTGCTGGGACACAACAACGTATTCATATTAGCAAACCCTTCGGCGAGCTAAAACATATTACAATTATTCTACAGGAATTGTGCCAACTAAGTGATTTGCGTACAAATATTCAGCAATCTGAACGGCATTGGTAGCTGCACCTTTGCGCAGGTTATCCGATACTATCCAGCAATTCAATGTGTTAGGGTTAGATGGATCCATTCGCAACCGACCCACAAATATCTCGTCGCGACCCTGTGCTAATAACGGCATTGGATACTTGTTGCCGCCTGGATTGTCCAGGAGGATCACACCGGGTGTGTTGCGGAGTATTTCGCGCACTTCAGAAAGTTCGAAAGGCCGGTGAAAACTCACATTGACCGACTCCGAATGCCCCCCCTGCACAGGAACACGCACCGCTGTAGCGGTAATGCGTAGTGTGTCATCACCAAGGATTTTGCGGGTTTCATGGACCAACTTCATTTCCTCTTTGGTGTAATCGTTCTCCAGGAAACTGTCACAGTGGGGAATACAATTGCCAAAGATGGGATACGGATACGCCATTTGTTCCGGATCAAGCTTATAATCCTTGCGTTCCATCTCGTATTGACGCACGGCTTTTACACCCGTGCCGGTTATCGACTGATAGGTCGATACTACAATCCGATCCACGCCAAATGCGCTGTGTAAAGGCGCTAATGCCATGACCATCTGGATCGTGGAACAGTTTGGATTGGCAATGATTTTATCATCCGGACCGAGCTGTGAAGCATTGATTTCCGGCACAACCAGCTTTTTATCAGGATCCATCCGCCAGGCCGAACTGTTGTCGATCACGACAGTGCCAACAGCTGCAAACCGTGGTGCCCACTCTAGTGAAACAGAACCCCCGGCGCTGAATATAGCAATGTCCGGCTTACGCTGCACAGCCTCTGCCATGCCAATGATGGTATGGGTTTCTCCTTTAAAGAACACCTGTTTGCCCACGGATCGCTCCGAGGCTACAGCCATGTATTCCGATATGGGGAAATCCCGTTCTTCCAACACCTTATTCATTACAGTGCCTACTAATCCGGTTGCACCGACGACGGCTACTTTCATAGCGTTTACTTTTAAAGGGTAAATATACAATGCCCCAGTAATAATGGGGAATAGGCGACTGTAGTATGATCCCTTTAGTGGTTAAATTATCAGGATATCAACCCTGATAGATTTATTTCCTATTTTTGGGAATACGGAACGGACCCTATGCGTGTAGTACACTTTCTGATTTCAACGACTTTCTCTCTGGTTTGTGGTATTGCCCCACTTCTGTCCTTCGGGCAATGGGCAGAAGATTTTTCCGATGGCGATTTGACTCAGGGAACATTGTGGCAAGGTGATTTGTCTGATTTTGTTGTGAATGGTGATCTGGAATTACAACTTATGGCACCCGCTGCCGGCCAATCCCAATTGTATACCTTCCAGGCTATTCCGGACAGTGCTCGGTGGTCGTTTTTCATCCAGCTTGATTTTTCACCGTCCAATACCAATCAGGTTGGTCTGATTTTATTTGCCGATACGGCTGACCTGACTAAGGCAAACGGATATTACCTGGAGGTAGGGGAGACAGGTAGCGCTGATGCCATTCGTTTTTTTCGTCTCAGTGCGGGCCAGAAAACACTTCTCGCAAGTGGAACGGCTGGTTCAATGGGTGGCACTATGGCAATTGTGCGTGGACGGATGGAACGCGATGTAGCCGGCAACTGGCAATTATTTGCGGATTACTCCGGTGGATATGATCTGCAACCGGAGTTCACTACAACAGATGATACTCACCTTCCCGGAGCGAATGCTGTATTCGGGCCGATTTGCATATACACTTCCACACGTACTGATAAATTTTTCTTTGACGATTTTGCCATTAATCCACTCTTGCCGGATCTGACTCCGCCTTCATTGCTCAACGTTGAAATAATTGACAGTCAAGAAGTTAGGCTCATTTTTAGTGAACCCATACAGGAACTCGAGGCTGAAGATCCCGGGAGTTATCTCTTGCAACCGGGAAACAACCCTTCCGCACTCGTCGTCTGGAATGCCAGCCTGCCTGCGGAAGTAAGACTTATTTGGACCAATCCGTTTCAGTCCATGACTACCTACACCATAACGGCTTATGGCATAAGGGATCTGGCGGGCAATCAGGCTGACTCTGTTTCGGCCACCTTTACCTATGTTTTTGCACGGTCTCCGCTGGCTGGAGAATTGCTGATCAACGAGATTATGCCCGACCCCAATCCGCCGGCTGGATTGCCTGATGCTGAGTTTATCGAATTATACAATGCTTCGGCCACAACGTTACTATTGGAAGGTATCCGCGTAACGACATCCTCCGCTGATATTGGATTACCTGGTTTTATGCTGTTGCCGGACTCCTTTATCATTCTCTGCCGGCCTGAACACACGGGCCTCTATTCAATTTTTGGAACCACCTTAGGCGTGCCATCTCTTCCGACACTGCCCAATGACGGCACCAAACTGAAACTGCTTAGTAAAGATGGTTTATTACTGCAGGACATTCCTTATACGCCTTCTTGGCACACAACCACTGCCAAACGCGACGGAGGATGGTCATTGGAACTGGTTGCGCCAGGCCAACAATGCGCACGAACGGGCAATTGGTCTAGCAGTGTGGATCCATCCGGAGGCACACCAGGACGGCGAAATAGTGTATTTGAGATACAGCAGGATACAACAGGGCCCAGGTTGCAACGTGTTTGGCCGGAAAGCCCCAACCGCCTGATTTTAACCTTTAATGAACACCTTTATTCGGTGGCTGAGGTGTCATGGATAAGCCTGACACCCGCCCTGCCCATCGTTTCTGTGCAAGTTCGCCCTAGTGGATATGAATTGCATGTTGAGCTGGGATCGCCGCTTGTATCGGGAACGATCTATGCGGTGAAACCTGAATCAATGCTTAGCGACTGTGTCGGTAACCATTATAATTTAGCGCAGTCCTTTCCTGTGGGCCTGCCTGAAATTCCTGCTCCCGGTGATCTACTCCTGAATGAAATCCTCTTCAATCCACCTACCGGAGGGTCTGATTTTGTGGAAATGTATAATGCCTCCGACAAGATTTTTGCCCTGCAGGGGATGTTGCTTGCCAACCTCATTCCGGGCAAGGAAGAAACCAGGCCTATATCCATTGAAGCGTTATGTTTCCCTGGTGATCATGCGGTGTTGACTCAGGATACCGCCTTCGTTCACTCGTGGTGGTCTGATGCTGATCCAAGGCTCCTTTTCCAGATGACACTGCCTGCCTTCCTAAATGAAAGTGGGAATGTCAGTCTCTTGTTTCAGGATGGTCCAGATCAGATCCTGCTGGACAGGATGGACTATAATGAGGATATGCATAATGCGCTGTTAAGTGAGGTGAAGGGCGTTAGTCTGGAGCGATTACATCCTTCAGAAACGGCGGGTGATTCCAACAATTGGCAGTCAGCAGCAGAGGATGTTCGATTTGCCACACCGACAGCAAGGAATTCGCAGTTTACAGAGATTCCTGCTGGTGATGGGCCTTTTATCCTGGCAGATGAACTGTTCTCGCCGGATGGGGATGGTATAGGGGACCAGTTGGTGATCAGGTATCAATTTGCTGAGCCCGGTACGATATTGAATTTAAAAATCTTTGACCGTCAAGGCCGTTTCGTTCGGGATTTGGCCAATACCCAATATCTGGGCAGGGAAGGTTTGCTTACATGGGATGGCGATACGGATGAAGGACGTGTTGCCTGGGTCGGTGCCTACATTCTTTGGTTTGAAACCTTCAATTTGAACGGTAAAGTGAATCAGTATAAAAAGGCCGTATTTCTGGCAAAATCGCTTGATTGAAGACGAATTATTGTAATGAAAAGACCCTATTCTTTTAGTCATCGGCTAGCCTGCGCGGGGAGAGGATTTCTTCTTGTGTTGCAAGGTGAACGTCACATGAAGGTGCATCTTGTGGCTTTCGCTTTCGTATTGGCAGCGGGCTTTTATTTCAGGCTTTCACCATGGGAATGGGTGTGTCTGCTCGGCGTGAGCGTGTTGGTCCTCACCCTCGAAATGGTCAATGCCGCATTGGAGCATACATTGGATTTACTTCACCCCGGAGAGCACCCGACTGTTGGTGCTGCAAAGGATATTATGGCCGGAGCCGTGCTGGTCGCCGTATGCCTTGCATTGGTGGTTGGCGCTATCCTTTTCCTGCCTCATATGCTGTGAGAATGTATTTCCTCCAAGGCAAAGGATCAGGGAAGACAAGATGCTTCTCCCATTAAAAGATGTTAACCTGCGACAATTTTGAAAAAATTTCTCTCTAATTGACGGCATGAAACGACTTTTGCATTTATGAACCGTTCGAACTTCTTCTTACCAAGCCTGGTTGCCAGGCTTATGGCGTCAGTGATGGTCGCCTTCGTTCTTTTGGCTGGTTGCGGTCAAAAGGCTGCTGACGCCGACGCCCAGATATTGAACAGCTCCGATGTCATGCCTCGATTTCCGGGATGCGAGGAATTAAATCTTCCGGATGATGAGGCTCGGTATCGTTGTTCCCTACAGAGCCTGATGAATTATCTCGGTGCCAAGATTACCTATCCTGAGGAAGCCAAAAAAAAGGGTACGACAGGAGAGGCTGTGGTTCAGTTTATTGTAAAGGTTGATGGTTCAATCGAGTTTGTGCGCATCATTGAAGATCCGGGTGATGGATTAGGAGAAGAGGCCGCTCGTCAGGTGAAGCGGATGATCGACGAGGGCGTCAAATGGCGCCCGGGTTACCAGGAAGGAAAACCGGTTTCAGTACGTTTTAATCTGCCGGTCAATTTTAATTTGCCCCGAGATCCGGATACAGGAAAGGCTTTAGAATAAGTTTATGATACAGGTTTACGATGACGCCTTTTTCATGCGTCAGGCTCTTGCCGAGGCGCATAAGGCGTATGAACTGGAAGAGGTCCCTGTGGGGGCTGTCATTGTATGCGGGCACCGAATCATCGCGCGTGCACACAACACGACGGAGCGTCTGAATGATGTAACGGCCCATGCGGAAATCCTTTGCATTACCGCGGCATCAGAAAATATGGGCAGTAAATATTTGCAGGACTGCACGCTATACGTTACGTTGGAGCCTTGTGTCATGTGCGCAGGAGCTTTGCACTGGGCCCAAATAGGGCGCATTGTTTACGGGGCAGATGATGAAAAACGCGGATTCATGCGTTATGGCAAAACACTCTTGCACCCGACCACCAAAGTGATGTATGGTATTTTGCAGGAGGAATGCGGTACCATTCTCAAAAATTTCTTCAAGGAAAAACGTTGAAGGGGCCCGCCTATTCGAGGGAGAGATTTGTAAGAGAAGCGGTGACGGGCTCAACTTTCCTGAAATGTACTTCTTCAATTTCAGAACCATTGGCCATCACAAGGGTGTACGTTCCTTTCCCTAAATCAGCAATATCAAGGGCATAGGTTTGCAACCCACCGATGAGCATCCATTGCCCCCGTTTTAGCACCCGCCGATCTTTACTTAATAAGGAATACAGTAAATCACCGGGTGATCTGCTTTCGATTTTTATTTCCAGTTTGTCCTTGATATCGGCTTTGACTAGTCCATGAATACTGTAATCATTTACAAAATGGTCTTCACGTAAGGTGGATGATGTGCACACTGCACTCCCGGCGTGTATTGTCTTCAATCGATACATCCACTGGCCAATTTGGCTATCGGGTATGAGTATTTGGTAGGCTGAACCAGTCGTGGCAGACTTGGCCATTTCTTCATGAAAAAGCTCAAAGGCCAATCCATCTTTTGAACGTTCAAGGATGAATGTCAGCCCTAGACCTTCCATATTGGT
>JBBQMA010000064.1:0-9476 GCA_038328415.1 Chitinophagales bacterium
ACAAAAAGTAACAAGCCTCGCCGGCTAATGAGGCGGTGCCGGACCAAAGAAGTTGTCATCAACTTCAAGGCCATACACCAGAAACAGGGCGGAGAATATCCCTTTGTAAATTATTATCTATTTGGGGCACATCGGAACGAAAAAGGACATTGACTTTCAAATTTATTTTGGACGCTTGTGAGTTGGTGTTGTATTTTTAATCGCAGGTGTTGTTATCTACTTCCGATACAGGTTCAGTCATTTTACACCGCAGGAACTTAAACAGAAGAACAAATCAGATAACGACAGACAAGCACTTACGTTGAGGAACAAGTATCCTGAAGTAGATGTGTTTCGTTTGTCGAACAGATTTTTGTCCTTTGTTTTGCTTTTGTCCTTGTTCATTGTCTTGGCAGCTATCAATCTAACGGAGTCTGACCAAACCATTCGTATCCCAGATGGGGCCATGATAATTACAGACGATATTCAGATTGATGTGCCACGGTCAGCCTAGCCGCCTTCGCCACCACCACCTCCACCACCAGTTATTTCTGAAATTCCCGATAATATTATGCTTGATGAAGAACAGCCCTCCTTTGTAGATCAGAGTATCGACAGGGAGACTAACGTCTTTGCCCCCGAGCATCAGGAAAACAAAGCGCCACCGCCACCGCCGCCACCTCAAAAAGAGGAAGAAATTTTTGTCATCGCCGAAGATATGCCCCGATTTCCAGGTTGTGAAGACCTCAATACCAAAAAGGACAAAGAGGAATGTGCCCGCAGAAAGTTGCTGGAATATATCTATGCCAACATCCAATACCCCGCAATAGCCAGAGAAAATGATGTTGGAGGAACAGTCGTTATTGCGTTTGTTGTTGAGAAAAGCGGTGAGGTAAAGGATGCCAAATTAATTCGGGATATCGGAGGAGGATGCGGTGATGAAGCTTTGCGTGTCGTCACCTTGATGAATACCCGCAATGGTGCCTGGATGCCAGGTAAACAAAGGGGTAAACCAGTGCGAGTGCAATTTAATTTGCCGATAAAATTTCAGTTGAAATATAGCTGCTTTGTTGGGAGGTTCATAACTTTTGCACGATTGTTGCGTTCAAGAGTAAAGTTTTGCAACGCATGATCAGGTTTTATGCTCTCGGTTTACTTCTCTTCTTCCTTTGCGCTCCGGCAATAGCCCAGGAGCGTCTGCTTGCTGATCAATATTTCCAAAATGGTGAGTTTGAAAAGGCGGGGCAGCTTTATTTGAAATTGTATACCGAACAGCCTGTTGTTGACCAGTATTTCGAGCGCTACATCGAATGTCTCACGGCAATGAGCCAGTTTGATGAAGCTGAAAAAATTCTTCGAAAGGAGATTCGTCAGCGGCCAAAGGTTATGCAATCTTATATTTCATTGGCTGGGGTGTACAAAATTCAGAATCGTTTGCCTGAATCCGAGGCCGCTTACGACCTGGCTATTGAGGCAATGCCGCCTGATCAGGCCCAAATTGTAAGGCTGGCCAACGCACTTGTACGGGATCTCAACTATGAAAGAGCTACTATGGTGTATGCCAAAGGAGCCAAATTGCTTAACAATCCATACATTTTCGCCTTCTATCTCGGCGATTTGTATCGAAGGGCCGGCGACAATCCTAAAATGATAGACCAGTATCTGCTTTATCTCAAAACCAATCCCAAGCAGCAAAGCACGGTACAAATGATGATGCTGCGTTACTTGCCGGATACGGAATATAGAGAGCTCCAGGCCCAGCTTTATCAATTAATAAATGACAATCCGAATGAGGATATTCTTTTCATAGAAATGTTGACCTGGTCCTATTTACAGCAGAAGGATTATCGCAACGCACTCCGACAAGTGAAAGCGCTGGATCAAAAGCTTGATGAACCGGGTACCCGCGTCTATGACTTAGGTATGATTGCTGCCAATGAACGTGATTTGGAGCCGGCGATAGAAGCCTTTGCGTATGTGACAGAAATGCGGGGGGTGCAATCACCGTATTATTATGACTCAAAAAAACAACTTCTGAAGGTTAAGCGATTAAAGGTGCTTGCTGATCCCGTTTCTCATGAAAATGAATTAAGGGATCTCGAATTGGAGTATAAAAAGTTCATAGCAGAAAATGGCAGAAACAGGTTAGTTGCACCCATAATGATTGAGCTGGCTGAATTACAGGCCTTATATCTGCGCGCACTGGACACTAGTATTGTCTTATTGGAAGAAGTCATTGCTTTACCCGGTATTCCGGTTGATATTCAATCAGAAGCCAAGTTGAATCTTGGCGATTATTACCTCATCCGTGGCGATATTTGGGATGCCACCTTACTGTTTTCTCAAGTAGACAAACGTTACGGAGATGACCCTTTGGGTCATGAAGCGAGATATAGAAATGCCCGATTATCCTATTTCAACCGTGACTTTGAATGGGCCCAGTCACAGTTTAGTGTCCTGAAGGCATCTACCTCCAAATTGATTGCCAATGATGCCCTTGACCTCTCAATATTCATTATGGATAATCTTGGATTAGATACAACACTTGAGGCCATGGGTCTATATGCTGACGCTGAGTTGCTCGTATTCCAGAACAGACATGATGATGCGTTTAAAAAACTCGACTCACTCTCCCGTCAATTCCCCAGTCATTCACTGGAAGATGATATGCTCTATTTGAAAGCTCAAATATATAGGAAGGACAGACAGTATGATAAAGCTGTTGTTGTATTACAACGCATTGTTGATGAATTTCCGGAAGAAATTCGTGCGGATAATGCCTTGATGCAGCTTGGGGATATGTATTCGGCTCCTTTAAATGACGTAGCGAAGGCAATGCTTTATTATGAAAAGCTATTTACAGATTATGACAATAGTACTTTTGCCGTAGAAGCCCGAAAGCAATACCGAAAACTTCGCGGAGATAGTATTCAATAATCATTTATGATAATTGTAGTACATGATAATCTATAATGTAACCGTTCAACTCGATAAGGAAGTGCACCAAGAGTGGCTTCAGTGGATGAAAAATAAACACATTCCAGAAGTGATGGCAAGTGGACAGTTCCTGGATTACCGGATATTCCGGTTAATTGATGAAAGCGAAGAAGTGGTTACTTACGCGTGCCAATACCAATGTGAAAGTATGGACAATATTCATCGTTATCAGGAAACCTACGCTCCTGCATTGCAGGCTGATCATCGAAAGAGGTATGACGGTCGATTTGTAGCTTTTCGAACTCTACTGGAGGATGTTGGCTCAACATAAGGCTCCTCATTTACTACTCTTTTTAGGAATTGGAACAACTAGGAAGTAGTTTACTTAAAAGGCAGTTTGTATCTTTAGCGTTGATAGAAAAGTTAACAACACATGGTATTTAGTCTAACAGAAGAACAGTTAGCCGTTCGCGATGCGGCCAGAGAATTTGCCCAAAAGGATTTGTTGCCCGAAGTCATAGACAGGGACAGACATATGCGTTACCCAGCCGAGGAAGTGCGCAAGATGGCCGATCTGGGATTTATGGGTATGATGGTGGATCCGAAATATGGCGGCGGAGGAATGGATACGATATCTTATGTCCTGGCCATGGAGGAACTTTCGAAAGTCGATAGTTCTTGTTCAGTGATTGTGTCGGTTAATAACAGTTTGGTTTGTTGGGGGCTTGAAGCTTTCGGGACAGAAGCACAAAAGGAAAAGTACTTGACGAAGTTAGCAGTAGGAGAATGGATCGGAGCATTCTGCCTTTCCGAACCCGAAGCTGGCAGCGACGCAACAAGTCAGCGCACTACGGCAGTCGATATGGGGGACCATTACCTTCTCAGTGGTACGAAGAACTGGATTACCAATGGAGGAACATCGCAAATTCATCTTGTCATAGCCCAAACGAATCCTGAATTAGGGCATCGTGGTATTAATGCATTAATCGTTGAAACTAACTGGCCGGGCGTGACAATTGGTGCTAAGGAAGATAAACTGGGCATTCGTGCCTCCGATACCCATACAATCATGTACAGCGATGTGCGTGTGCCTAAATCAAACCGGATTGGTGAAGATGGCTTTGGGTTTAAGTTCGCCATGAAAGTGCTCAATGGGGGCCGCATAGGAATTGCCGCCCAAGCATTGGGAATTGCCAGCGGTGCATACGAGCTTGCTCTTGCATATTCAAAAGAGCGTGAGGCTTTTGGCAAACCTATCAGCCAACACCAGGCTATTGCATTTAAATTGGCTGACATGGCGACAGAAATTGAAGCCGCCCGACTCCTCGTTTACCGCGCAGCATGGTTAAAAGATCAGGGTCTTGATTATAGTACTGCAAGTGCTATGGCAAAGGTTTTTGCGTCTGAAACCGCAATGAAAACTACCGTTGAAGCTGTTCAGGTACATGGTGGTTATGGATTTGTAAAGGAATACCATGTAGAACGTTTGTTGCGTGATGCCAAAATTACCCAGATCTATGAAGGCACTTCGGAAGTACAGCGTCTGGTTATTTCCCGAAGTATTCTTTCCGGGCAACCTTACATAGGTGTCATGTAAGGCCATCTCTGCCATCAATTATACCGATGATCGAACGAGGGTCTTTTTTGTTTTTTACTTTCCAGGGTATTCCAGTACGTGTTCACTGGTCCTTTGGACTCTTAATCATATGGGTGTGGTATATTGGCTATAGTTCAGGAATGGACTTGGAAGCTATTGGCGTACTCGGACTACTTATTTTTAGTCTGTTTGCTTGTGTTATCATGCATGAGTTTGGTCACGCCCTTGCCGCCCGGCGGTATGGCGTACAAACCCGTGATATCATTCTTTCTCCTATTGGTGGGGTGGCCAGGCTTGATCGCATTCCGGAAAAACCAGTCCAAGAACTTGTAGTGGCCGTTGCAGGCCCGATGGTAAATGTATTTATTGCTACATTTTTAGGCTTGATCGCTTGGATTTGGGTGCCCCAACAACTATCTATTTTAGGAGAAACGGAGACTGCGGTGTTTTGGATTGGAAATTATGTTCCGTTACTATTTTGGATGAATATTTCATTGGTCGTTTTTAACATGATACCGGCATTTCCAATGGATGGCGGGCGTGTATTGCGCGCCTTGCTAGCTATCCCAATGGGTAGGCTTGAAGCAACCAAATGGGCATCCATCATTGGCAGAATCATTGCCTCCATTTTTATCATTACAGCCTTTTTTCAACAAGAATTGTTTCTCGGATTAATTGGTCTCTTTGTATATATCATGGCTGGGCAAGAATACAAAATGGTTCGTGCCGACCATCTTTACAAGCGTTTTTCTGTGGGGCAGATTGCACGGCGACAGTATACCTTACTCCATCCACATCAAACCGTTGCTGAAGCCTTACTTGTCATCCAACACGGCTTGGAGACCAATTTGCTCATTGGTGAAGGAAAAGATAGGATTGAAGGATATATTTCTGCTTTAGATTTGATTAGAGCTAGAGATAAAGGGCACGAGCTAACGGCTGTTCACCATTTTATCCGACCAGTTTCGGGTATAGTGCAATCGGGTACGATGCTCAATACTGTTTTTATGTATTTCCAACAGGATATTCAAGCTTTTTTAATCGTCAATGATGATCATGGTCATATCGAAGGTGTCTTGGATCGTGATCAAATCGATCATGTGCTCTATTGGTCCAATCGTAGCAAAGCGGATATGGCTTAATCACTACCAGTAAATTGCCACATCTTCATTTTATATAAGGTTGAATCCTAACCACGGTTGAACTTTTGATGAGGTAATCCTTCTATTGATAATTTTTGTGACCCGGCAACTCCATGAAAAGTAAAAGGGCTGACCTCAATAATGAAGCCAGCCCTTTAGCAAATATATTTTTGACACCAGCGATTAGCGAATCACATTCACAGTTTGAATGCTCAAGCCGGAAACTGAACGCAAATGCATGAAATAGGTACCTGTAGGAAGTTCGTTCAAACTAACAGGGATTGCCGTATTTCCAGGTGCAAGTGTGCCATTGAAAATGGATTGAACCATCTTGCCTTCCGCATTGTAAAGCATAACCTGGCAGTCAAGCGCGTCAACCAGATTGATGGTTACCGTAATGTTTTGGACGGCAGGATTCGGATAGATGCTGAAATTGGTCAAACTAGTTGGTGATTCTGTGCCACTAGTCATTTCTTCAGCATCTGCAGCATTCAGGATATATTGGTCACGCGTATATTCGACCCAGGCAGATACTTTCAGATTGCTGAAAAATTCTACGGAGTGTTCTGTTTCGTGGTTAATCCTGTTAGCAAACAAGCCATTCGCCGGCAAGCGATAATTGCCTTGGAATTGATAGGAAATATCCACAGGGAACGGAACGCCTGCCTGAAGACCATTTAGTTCAATTCCTTCCAAGCCATTGATTAGTTTTTTCACGACCTCTTTAAAAAGCGTCTCACCATTGGTGGCTTTATTTTTAAAGGTTGTCGATTCTTTAATGGCAACCATTAGACGGGTATCCGGAAGGAGATCGGCAGTAGGTGTTACTGTACCTGTGATACTCACTGTTTTTGTTATGGAGTCTATAATGTACTCCAAGTCAAAAGTTACCAATCCCGGACGAGCTTTAGCCTGTGTGAGAATGTTGTTTGTTATATTTCCCGTTAGCCCATCCCAATAATTGCCATCTATATAGGAATCAGGAATACCAAGAACTCCATAATAATTTGCACGACCCTCCGTCTCATTGGTGGTATAAGGGTCACCTGTCCCAGGCCCACCCAACTGATATTTCAAAATAACCGGCTTGTTTTCCGGAGCGAGACCATTTACGAGGGCAGAAAATGTGGCATTTGCCGGATTGCAAGGGCCACATGTGGATGATGAAAATCCTTCAACGATTACTCGGCGATCTGTAATATCGTTAGCACCATATATCGAAATTGCTGTAAATACAGGATTGTTCAGTGGCGACGCATCAAGAGCGCCATTCACATTGGAGGCCCAAATCTCCACATCATGCAGCCCATTGTCAGTAAGCCAGGGATTTGGATGTGTGATCACTGCGCTCGTAAGGGGAGCTATATTTAAACCGGTTACTTCAGCGGTAATAGTATCACCACCATCAATCGAATAATTCATTGTCAATGAACTGACAGGTGCTGATCCGATATTGACTATTTCAGTGGCAAGGTTTAGCGCGCCTTCGGGATTGTAGCCGCTGTTTGTGGAGCGCACTCCGGCAATGTCATTCGGTGCTGTTTCAGCAACGAGGATGTCATCAATGATTAAAACGAACTTATCATTCGAATTATTCCTGAATGCCAAATAAACGGTTTGATTCTCAAAGCTACTGATATCCACGGCGCGATTGATACCGCTTGCATTTTCACCAGCAATTGAAAATAGTTTTTGTGTAAAGTCCGCAGGCTGGTTGCCCGTTGTACTGACATATACTTCATAGCCATCAGGAAAAGAAGCGTCTTGTGCTCTGCCGTACCAGGATAGAAGGAATTTGAAATCGGGTGAAGAGAGAGCAGGAATGTCAATCGCTGGAGTGATCATCCAGTCATCTGACGCACCAACTGGATTATACCAGGAGACTGAAAGAGCGGCTTCTGTCGAAAAACTGGTATTTAAGACAGCCCATGCTGTATTGGCAGGGAACCAGTTAATGTTTGTTGCCGGTGTTTTGCCGTCAACGTCTATTAGTGTAAAATCAGCAGGCATACCGTTGGAGAAGTCTTCATAGAAGACAACATTCAACTGCCCGGAAACAGATCCTGCGAAAGCTAAAAGCAGGATAAAGGGTAGAATTTTTTTCATAAAAATGCATTGTTTTGTTAGGAATATCCGCGTAAAGGTAAATAATTTAGTAGAGCCAAATCGGAATGATACCATCCGATTTGTTAATTTTTGTCCTGTTTTATACAAAAAGCTTAAAAAAGATTATTTTCTGTAGAAAACGACATTGGCTTTTTGGGGCTGAAAGAGCTGGGCAGCCGTATTTTGGATCTCTGCCAACGTCACTTGTTGATAAGCATCTATTTCTCGGTTAATCAATGATGCGTCATCCATCCATTCAAAGAAGCCAAGATTCATGGCTTTGTGAATGACGGAGACTTGTGAGAAAGCGATGGCAGCTTCATTTTTATGTTTGATTTTGGTTAATTCCCTCTGAGGAATCCCATGTGTTGCGAGATGCTGTAATTCTAACCAAATGGCTGCTTCTGCCTCTTCTAGTGAAATGCCAGGCGTTGGTTTTCCTTCAATAAGAATCATGCCCGGATCAAGGGTTCCATTTTGGTAGCAATCGATATGGCTGAACAATTCTTTTTCCATCACCAGTCTTCGGTAAAGTCGGGAAGATGGCCCATTAGCGAGAATGTCCGTGAGCAAATCAGTCGCATAATAACCAGCATCCATCCGTCCCGGGCAATGAAAACCCATATAAAGTGCTTCAACAGGAACATTTAAACGTTCTGTGATTTCACGTCTTGTTGTCTGTTCCGGTTCTGAAAACTTCGGTGTCACTATGGGCGGGCCGGAGGGGATATCCCCAAACCAGGCTTCAATGCGCGGCATAATTTTATCAGGATGAATATCACCCGCGACGGACAAGATAGCGTTATTAGGTCTGTACCATCTTGAAAAATGGTCCCTCAAATGTTTTGCAGTGACCGCGGTAATATGCTCCGGCACCAGTCCAATCGTAGGCCACCGATACGGATGTTGCGTATAGGCAAGTCCCGCCATCAGATGCCAAAGATTGCCATAAGGCTGATCAAGGCAGGTCTCTTTAAATTCTTCAATGACAACTTTTTTTTGAATATCGATTTCCTCATCTGAAAGTTCTAATCCCATCATCCTGTCTGATTCCAGCCAAAACGCTGTTTCCAGATTTTCTATCGGAAGCATATCATAAAAATTGGTGATATCAGCATTAGTAAAAGCATTTCCATCTCCTCCGGCATGTTGTATAGCTTCATCAAAATCCTCGACATGTTGTGATCCGCTAAACATGAGATGTTCAAAAAGATGGGCCATTCCCGTACGGGAAGGATCTTCAACCCTTGATCCGGCATTGTAAAGGACATTCAATGCAGCTATAGGCGTGGAAGGGTCACGGTGAATGACCACGCGGAGGCCATTGGAAAGTGTAAATCGTTCGAAGTTTACCATTGGTCAAAATTAGAAGAAAGTACCATTGGAGACAGGTAAGAATTGGATGAAGGGCGAAAAATGGTCCGAATCAATAGTCCACGGCGGTCTAAGAAGATCGAATTCATCAAATTACCCTTATTTTGCAACGCTTTTAACAAATAACTACGCTTTGTCCTTCCAAAAATTACCCTTCAATGCAGAGCTCTTGCGGCAGACTGATTTTGGTAGTCAGCGGGAGACATTGCTTACCGCTGAAGGTATAGCAGTTAAGTCATGTTATGGTTTGTCAGATGTGTCTAATCCGCAACATTTGTCTTTCGGTGCCGGTAAGGCGCCGTTTCTCAGGGGGCCTTATGCCAGTATGTATGGCATCAGGC
>JBBQMA010000065.1:0-9471 GCA_038328415.1 Chitinophagales bacterium
TATTAATACCTCTATTTTTAGTGGTATCGATAGGCATACTGATCGAAACGGGAATTCCGGTATTGTACCGGCAGGAGCGCATCGGCAAAGACGGCAAGCCCTTTCGCTTATTAAAATTCCGCAGCATGCGGGTCGGCTCCGATGCAAAAGGGCTACTTACGGTGGGCAACCGCGACCCGCGCATCACAGCCACAGGCGCCTTTCTGCGCAAATACAAACTCGATGAACTCCCCCAGCTTTGGAATGTCCTCATCGGGGACATGAGCATGGTCGGTCCGCGGCCGGAAGTCCGAAAATATGTGGATCTCTACACACCGGAGCAGCGACACATCCTGTCTGTCCGTCCCGGCATTACGGACGAGGCGTCCATCCAATACCGGCATGAAAATGAATTACTCGCCGCCAGTCCAGATCCCGAGCGTACCTATATCGAGGATATCCTTCCCGAGAAAATCCGACTGAACAGGATCTATATACAGCATGCGTCCATCAGCGCGTATTTCCGCATCCTCTTTTTGACGGTGTGGAAAATATTCCGGTAGTTTTATTCAATTCATTTCGCACCTAAAAAGCCTGTCTCATCCGACGGGCTTTTTTTATTTCATGAAAGATTAATAGGCTAAGGCTGAGTAACCTCAACCTCAACCTCAACCTCCGTCTCCGTCTCAGTCTCAGTCTCAACCTCAACTCAACCATCAACCTCCCACAACCGTTAAGTTAATGATAATAAGATACCTAGGCCATTTATAACCCCTAACTTTGAGGTATGAACCCTTCCTTTCCTGGTGCTCCAGGTTTATTTTTCCATGTGGCTGTTTGTGGGTTGTTCTTCCTGTTTGACCTTACCGGGGCAAATGCCCAGATGATATCTGGCCAGGATACCCTGTATGGCAATGAGTGGATCGACTACGACTTGAACTACTATAAGATACCCGTTGCCGAGGATGGGATCTACCAAGTGAGCTATGAGGCATTGGCAGCTGCCGGTATTCCGGTGGATCAGATCACTGGCGCGCAGTGGCGCATGTTTCGATTTGGGCAGGAGGTGCCCCTACAAGTCGCCGATGCCGGTTTATGGGCTCCGGGGGACTCATTTACTTTTTACGCGGAAAAAAACCGAGTTGCCCTCGACCGGCACATGTTTGCCGGCGGGGTGGAGAGTATGCTCAATCCTGAGTACAGTATCATTACTGATACAGCAGTTTATTTTCTCACTTGGACCACCGATGGAAGCAGCAGCCTGCGATTTACTGCAGTAAGTAACAATCAGTCCAATCCGCCCGCTGCGGAGCCCTGGTTTCTTTCTACCCAGATACAATCCCTCACCAGTCGACATACGATGTATTCGGCGGATGGCGTCGCTGAATCAGTGTTTACCTCAGGTGAAGGATTCGCGGGCAACCTGTTGTCCAGCCAGACGCTGACCCTGGATCTTCCCGGGCTGGTGGCTGTGCAGACCCCGGTCCAACTGGACATCCGGCTGGTGAGTAATAACACGGAGCATGATTTGCGGGTGACCTGGAATGGCGAGGACGCATATCAGGAAAACTATAACGGCTACGAGCTGCGCCAACTCAGCCTGAGTAAGCCAGCTACCGATGTGCCGCAACTCCAGTCTGTCATCATCGCGGGCCAGGCATCCAGTAGCGACCGGTACAGCGTGGCGGTACTCAAGGGTACCTATCCACGGAGTTTTGCCGTGGGTAATGTGGCCTCCTTGCGCTTTAAGCTACCTGATGGCCCAGGGGATCGTCCATTGGTGTTTACAGGCATGGCAGCGGGAGAATACGGGCTATACGTTCCGGGTACGGCACACTATATGACCGCGACGGCTATAGGGGATACGGTGCGCTTCCAGTTGCCGGAGGCGATGGTATCGGGAGAAATGCAACTCGTGCGCATAGGGCAGGGAATAAAGCAGGTGATGGTCATGGAGCCAGCAGTCATGAGCCCACTTTTACAGCAAAAAGCGTCTTATCTCATCCTGAGCCATCCGGCATTATTCGATGATGGCACGGGCCACAATCAGGTCCAGGAATATGCCGATTACCGGGCATCCACAGCGGGCGGCGGCTTTACGACGGCCATCATCCGTATCACAGATCTTTATGACCAGTTTTCGTATGGCATTCCACGCCATCCATTGGCCATTCGCAATTTTATTCACCAACTTGAAGTGCAGGGGAAAAAGCCGGATTTTCTATTCATAGTGGGTAAAGGGCGACAATATCACCTCACGCGCACTAAGACACAGTTGGCCCACAATGACAACCGAACCTTTTTTGTACCTACATGGGGTGCTCCGGGATCTGATAATTTGCTGGTGACGCATCCTTTCACCAATCATCCCACTGCAGCCATAGGCAGGCTGGCAGCGGAGAGCGGTGATGAGGTGCGCATGTATTTGGAAAAGATAAGACAGCACGAAGCAGGACTTCGATCCCCGGCCTATGAAGACCGGCTGTGGCGCAAGGAGGTGGTCCATTTAGGCGGAGGTGCATCCACAGGGGAGCAACAGACCATCCACTCCGCACTGGACCAGATGGAAGACAACCTTCGGGAGGGATCCATAGGTGCAAACGTAACCTCATTTTATAAAACAAGCAGCGACCCTATTCAATATTCCGTCTCACAGGAACTAACCAGACGCATCAATGAAGGCTCCGGGTTAATTACCTTTTTTGGTCATTCCGGCGCAGGTGGACTTGATTTCAGTATTGATGAGCCTCGAAATTTTACCAATAAGGGCCGATATCCGGTGATTCTTAGTCTGGGGTGTTATTCAGGTCAGATTCATGAAGGATTTAAAAGTATTGGAGAAAATTTTGTGTTCCAGGAAGAAAAAGCGGCGCTGGCATTTTTTGCGACTACCGGCTTGGGTTACGTATCCTCTTTGCGTTCCCTGGGAGTGGAATACACATCCCTTATCGGCGGTGATGCCTATGGTCAATCCATTGGTGAAATCATGCAACAAAGCCTAATGCATTTTAATGCCAATTCGGGATTTGGTCTGCGTGTTTTACTGCAACAGTTTACCCTCTTGGGTGATCCAGCCATTCAGGTATTTACATCCGCAGGGCCTGACTATTGGGTTAGACCCCAAACCGTGTCGGTAGGGCCCGCCGGACTTTCCGCCAGTGATGACAGTCTTTTCGTTCAGGTTCCGGTGATCAATACCGGAAGAAATACCGGAGACACATTGACTGTTCGCCTGGAACATATTCTGCCGGACGGATCGTCATCCAGCATATCCGATTATCACCTGATTGCGGATCGGTACCAGCAGGAACTTGCCGTTTCTTTACCTTTAAATGGAGAGCGATCCGGCGGTGAAAACCGCATCCTTATTACCCTTGATCCGGATCAAGTACTTGCAGAATTCCCGCTTCCGGAAGCTAGAGAAAATAATGTGTACATGGATGCCGACGGAAAGCCTGGACAACCCTTCACCGTACTCAGTAACGCGGCATATCCGGGCTGGCCCATGGATTTTGGAATTGTCGGAAAAGCTCCTGTGGAATTACGTGCATATACGGCAAATACGTTTGCTCCAGTCTTGGATTATGTCATGCAGATGGACACCAGTCCTTTATTTAATAGTCCGCTTTTTCGCACCATTGCTATTCAGCAATCGGGGGGTGTATTGCATTGGACTCCAGATATTCCCTGGATAGACAGCACGGTATATTTTTGGCGAATTAGTCCGGATAGTGATCCTATGTTTTGGCGCCAACGCTCTTTTGTTTATATCCAAGGCAGTGCGTCCGGATGGCATCAATCGCATGTAGCCCAGCTAAAGGAAAATGTATTTGATAATCTGACGATAGATTCGCTGACTGAGAAATTGCGCTACGCATACGATGTGCGTACCGTCCGTATAAAAAATGCCGTTTATCCGAAATTCCCGATCGGCGTGGATTTTGATAATGACCCGCATTATTTTATTATTTGGGATGGGCCCGTGAATCGGGGTATATATGTTTTTGCAGTGGATCCAGTGACCGCTAAACCATGGATTAATTTATATCCCGGATTTTATGGCAGTCATCAACCGACCCCCTGGGCGGTATTGCACGGGCATTTTCCTTATTGGACCCATACGCCGGAATGGCGCGAGAAGGCAATCAACTTTATAAAGGATACGATCCCTTCGGGGTATTATGTCATCGTCTATACGATCCAATACGAGAACACCAGTTATATGCCGGAGGCCTGGGCTGCGGATTCGATTAATCTGGGCACGAATCTTTTTCAGGTCCTGGAAGAACAGGGGGCACAATCAATCAGAAGTACGGCGACCGACGGGCCTCATCCCTATATCCTGATGTATAAAAAAGATGATCCCACCTGGCCCGTCCAGGAACGGCTTGGTGCATTGGATGAGCCAATGGATGAGACGGTCTTATTGAATGGATTATGGGATCAGGGTGGAATGATTTCCCAACAGATCGGGCCTGCGTCCCAATGGAAAAGCATAACGTTGAAATTAAATGAAATTGAAGCCGATGACGAATGGCAAATTGCCTTGTGGGGCCGGCGTGCAGATGGGACCCGCGCTTTAATTTTGCCAGAAATAACTGCTGAAGAAACGAGCCTGAGTTTCGTAGATGCCGGCGAGTACCCCTTTATAGATCTGGAGTATTTTTCTACTGACTTGGAAAAACGTAGCCCGGTGCAATTAGATTTTTGGAGAGTTTTATTTGATGGGTTGCCCGATTTGGTCCTAAATCCTTCGGATAATTTTCAGTGGACAGGCGACACGATTCTCCAAGGGCAGGCCATGGCCATCAATCTGGGAGTGGCAAACATACAGGATGTTGCTGCAGATAGTGTTCTCGTGCGCTTTGTGCTAAGCGGACAAGGCGGTCCTAACCAGATCTTTGACAAGGTGTATCCGCCCATGAATGGTCCGGATAGTATGCGCATTGAATGGACATGGAATAACACTCAACGTACCGGTTCACAATTAATTCAAATTGTGGTCAACCCGGGTCCGAAAATAGCCGAAACGGAATATCGGAATAATAGCGGATCATTACCTTTTTTCATCGTTGCGGATGAAAAATCACCGGTCCTTCTGGTTACTTTTGATGGCGTTCAAATTAGCCGAAATGCGTTAGTTTCTTCCAGGCCAACCATCCGGATTTCCTTGACCGATGAACAACCCTTTTTGCGACTGAAGGATACTTCCGTTATTTCCTTATGGTTACAAGGGCCGGATGGAGGTGCTAGTGAACCCATCTATTATACAAATGCCGACAACACTTTTTATCCGGCTTCATCTTCCGGACCTAATCGAGCAGAAGTTATTTTTTTACCCCAATTGGCCTCCGGCGAATATGTCTTGCGTGTGGCGGGTAAAGATGGTGCAGGGAATGGGCAAGCATTAAATTATGAAGTGCAATTTCAAGTGGAGGAGGAATCCGGTATGACACATTTTTGGGTTTCTCCCAATCCGGTGAGCAGCTATACGCGCTTTCATTACCGATTGACAGGAAATGATCCCATTGCCAATTATGCCATTACCCTTTATGACATGCGCGGGCGAATCGCGCGTGTTTTGAACCAATCTGATTTAGGGCCCCTTCAGGTTGGGGAGCATCAAACGCCTGTCTGGTACCCCGAAACATTACCTTCCGGTGCCTATTATTACGAGATTAACTTTCCAGAACACCCAGATTGGCGCAAACCTGTTTTGGGCAGCCCCCAAAGCAATTCCAATGCCAGGCCCATCCTGATTATTCATTAATGTAGAGGTGGCGTCTTTTTTATTGCGTTTGTGTCCAAAATTGCTCCAATACGAACAATTCAATCCAATCAAACGAATATTTTTTACTATACGTGGCCCAAATGGTTGTAATTCAAAAAAATGACCTTTAGGAGTTGGTCCTTAGATCCAGACAAGCATAAGCTTCGTCTGTGCGGGTAGCAAGCAGGTGGCCAGTGTGTTTTTTTGATGTATTAGAAGGCGAGCTGTTCGAGAACGGTCTATAATTAATGATAGCTATTTTTAGAATGTGCCGTCAATTCAAATTAAACTGAAAAATTAAAGCCCGTAAAAGAAATTAAAAGAATTAATTTAGACGCTTGAGGTCGGGGTCTTTTCTTAACCGCAGTACGGTGACATGATCTTTCTCTGCAAGAATATCGCCCTGACGAAGGACAGCTTCCCGGTCAAAATGGAGCAGGGTGTCAGATGGATTAGCTGTGAATAAGATATAATCAAAATCTTTGGATAGATCCATTTGGCCCAGGGCATTTTTATCAAAATGGCCATAGTATTCTTTCAAAAAGGGCTCTCGACATTCCCAGCAGCAATACACGGCTAGCTTTGCACTTCGGTAAGGATGATAGGGATTAAAAAAATATTCGGTGGCCAGTATGCGATCGGCGTTGTAAGCAAGTTCTTCTTTGGGGATTACAGCCGTTGTTGTTTGGATAACGACACGGTAAAAGTGGTCAGTATCATTATAAAATTTAAGATTAATGGCTATTCGCCAAGCAAATACTATAATGATTAATAGGAGTATGCCATAATACTTTCGTGCATGATCAATGAAGAAAGGTATAACGACAGGTGCTAACAAAAGAAGGAAGACGACCGAAGTACGCAAGGTAGCTCCGCGTAGTAAAATAAAAGGCAAAGTAGCCAGTAGTACAACGATCATGTAGCTTGTATGACGTCGAATGCGTAGAGGCCAGGAATGAAAAGCATATCGATGGTCACTGAAATACTGGATAAGCAGGGTGATGCACGTAAGCAGTACGAAAAGGAGTTCGGGATAATGTACTATTTGATTATAAAAGGTACGTAAAGAAGTGGCAAGATTAAATTTATCCCAAATCGCGGAGTAAGGTGTATTTAAAATGGCATCCTGATAAGCACAGTCTAAATTATAATTCCCGGTATGTTCCAATAAAACGGCTTTTTGATTAGATAACCCGGTCACTCCAAAATAGGAATAGGTCAGACACATCGGAATTGCTATTCCAATGGCTACACCAATTAAACTACCAACTAGTTTACTCCATTTGCTTTGTTCTGACCAGAAATATACAATGATTGGAAAGAAAAGAGCAAAAGCCAAATAATGAAACCGAAACCAATGTGAGAGCGTGACTATGAAACCGATAAATATCCAGATAGGCCATCGATAGGATTTGCCTAATGTTACAAGTCCAAAAAGTATAAAAGACAACGCCATTAAATCCAGATGGGGTTGAATGATACTCTCCAGAAAATAATGACTGGCTATGAGCACTGATAAACTGATTTTCCAAATTTTTATGGATGCGATTTCGAGGTTTTTGATTGCAAACCGGTCGATGAGAATCACCGAGAAAAATGCACCAATACCGGTTAAAATACGTTGCGTGATATGCGCGTCTCCAGTCCATTCGGTGATCAGGTAATAGGAAAGCGGATGTGCAAAGCCCCAATTTGTATTTATACAATACTTGAGCCCTCCGTCATCCATTAGCTGTAGAAGCATCATGAGTCCGGGAAAGTCGGAACTGTTCGGAATATTAAAATAAACATTGTAGGCCACCAGGACAAACAATAGCATGAAATACGGCATCCTGTTGTAAAAGCGATCACTTAGATTCATGATAATCATCTTCGGTATTGATGTTCCATAATTGGTCCATATTTCGGCAATTATTTGTGATCTGATGCACCGCTTCCATAGCCGTGAGCATGGAGTGATCCTGGTTGTTATACCGATGCATCCCATTCCGGCCTATGGGGTATAGGTTTTCAATTTGATCGAGCCAATCGCGCACGATATGAAATTGTTCATAGCTTCCACTATATACCGGATAGGCTTTCGGCATGCGTACTACGACGCCATCGATATAGTGATCCATTCGACAAACGCCAAGTTGTGCCAGTTCCTGTCTGGCCAGAGCGATTAGTTCCTCATCTGTTTTGGTCCAAAGGGTGTCACCGCTGTTGCAAAAGTATTCTAATCCAAGCCACCATGTATCGGGATTTGCCACCATGGCGGGGCTCCAATTATTGAAAATCTGTATGCGGCCTACATAGACATGGGAATCCTGTATATAAATCCATTGATCTTTTATTTTTGATTTAAGAGAGAGTTCTTTAACTAAAAGTCCAACGGTAATAAAGTCGCGATAGGGAAGTTGAGTAGCCGCATCGAAAATCGGTTCTGGCGGTGCCGGTGACAATCCCCTTACAAAATGACGAATAGGCATAGTGGATAAAAAATAGTCACCGGTTAAGGTATTGGAATTTTGATTTGAGGTATCCACCACTTCAGCAGAAACGATCTGATCACCAAAACGTTGGAAGGCCTTCACACACTGGTTAAAATGTATTTCTCCGCCAAGGGCAATAATTTCGCTTGCGACATTTTCCCACATTTGCCCTGGTCCAAATTTTGGATACAAAAATTGTTCGATCAGACTTGTTTCCGTTTTATGACGGCCAGAGGAAAAAGGAAGACGTTGTCGCAAGGCATGGTAAATGGTTTTCCCAATGGAAAGCGCTTTGACTCGCTGAGCGCCCCATTCTGCAGATAGGGAACTACAGGATTGACCCCACACTTTTTCCGTATAATCTCGAAAAAAGATGCTGTAGAGACGATAACCAAACCGGTTGACATAAAAGTCTTCCAGCGTCGCTTCCGGGCGTGGGAATACGCTGCTTTTTATATAGCTAACTAAAATGTGCGTTAATTCCGAAAAACCAAGTGCCCGCAGAAAGTCAAAGCGTATTTGTAATGGGTAATTAAGTAAATGCCCGCGAAATAAAATACGGGATTTTCGGGGTCGTACCAGCATCACCTGATCCTTATCTGAACCATGTTTTAATGGTCCATTCTTCAGACCAGTTGATTGGTTGTGATATGTTACACGTATGGGATTTACATCGTGTACACCATCCTCCAGCGGAAGGATGTCCAGCCACCAATTCATTATGCGATCGGACCGGCTGAAAAAACGGTGACCGCCAATATCCAATCGATTGCCTTTGTATTGTATCGTCCTGGATATACCCCCAACCACCTCATCCTTTTCCAATACGATAGGATGGATATCCGAATGCCTGAGGAGTTCTAATGCGGCGGTTAAACCGGCTGGACCCGCACCGATGATAATGGCTGTACGTTTCTTCGGTGCTGAATGAGTCATCCCGGAATACTTCGTTGTTCAGATTGCAAGGTAGCCATCCCATCCAGATAAAACTTTGCGGCCCAATTTGGGAAACACCAGTTCATATAGCCTCCCCAAAGCGGCGCTGACCCAGGGAGGCCTCCTCGAATGCCGCTTACTGGGAGTACAAATGGTTTGATCCCTGCCATGAGTTGGTGTGCCAATAGCTGCCATTGTTCTTCCTTCTTCAGAGACCCATACCTGTGGAAGACCAGGGCCATCTGCGCCTCACCCGTGACACAACGAAAGGAGAAATCAGCACGACCATCCGGATGAAGGCAGCCAGGCAGC
>JBBQMA010000066.1:0-9366 GCA_038328415.1 Chitinophagales bacterium
GGCCAGGATGAGATCAATTAATTCCTGTCCTGTGCGGCCGCGAAGGTTTTTATCCTGCCGGATGATCAATTCATCAAAGGTCTCTGCTGCGATGGCGCCTATTTCCATGGTGTCTTCATCGCGGCGATCACCAACACCGGATACAATGCCTACTTTAGGATGCCCTTCAAGGTTCTCTACAAACTTTTGCAGCGCGCGCATTCCCGCTGGATTGTGCGCGTAATCCATGAGCACTTTGAAGTCTTTGAATTCAAACATATTGATACGCCCCGGTGTCTGACTTGGTGATGGGATAAATGTCGTTAGCGCCAACTTGATATCGTCCGTTTTGAAACCTCGCAGGTAACCGGCAAGGACAGCCGGCAATACATTCTGTATCATAAAATGGGCACGGCCCCCATAGGTTAACGGTACATTGACCGCCTTGACAATTCGTATTTTCCACCCGCCTTTACAAATGGTAATATATCCGTTTTCGAAAATAGCTGAAATGCCGCCATTTTTATTGTGCGCCTTAATTCTCGGATTATCCTCATCCATTGAAAAAAGAGCGACCTGACATTTGACATTTTCCCGCATCGCAAACACCAGATCATCATCCGCATTTAATATAGCATGCCCTTCCGGCAATACCGTTTCAGGAATGACACCTTTTACCTTGGCCAATTGTTCCATGTTATTAATTCCCTTAAGTCCAAGGTGATCTGAAGCCACATTGGTTACGATTCCGATATCGCAATGATGAAACCCGAGTCCGGATCGCAATAATCCGCCTCTTGCACATTCCAGCACTGCAAAATCAATCGTTGGATCTTTTAACACCGACTCTGCACTCACTGGACCGGTGCAATCACCTTTGACCAACATTTGATTTTGAATGTAGACGCCATCAGATGTCGTATATCCAACATGATGGCCCTTCATTTTGGCCATATGCGCAATTAATCGCGTAGTGGTTGTTTTTCCGTTGGTGCCCGTCACTGCAATAATAGGAATGCGGCATGGGGTGCCCGGTGGAAATAACATATCAATCACATTACCGGCGACATTTCTGGGCAGACCCTCCGTCGGTGCCAGATGCATCCTGAAACCGGGTGCAGCATTCACCTCTAGTACAGCTCCTCTTGTCTGAGCAAGCGGGACACTGATGTCTGATGTCATGACATCGATACCGCAAACATCCAAGCCGATAACGCGGGCAATCCGTTCAGCCATGAATACATTATCCGGGTGAATGATATCCGTCACATCCGTTGCCGTCCCCCCAGTACTCAGGTTGGCTGTATCCTTCAGGTTGAGTATTTCGCCCATTGGCAACACGGTCTCTTCGGTATAGCCCTTTCCATTCAAAATGGCTGTTGACATTGCATCCACTTTGATGGCTGTAAGGACATTTTCATGGCCGAAACCGCGTTTTGGATCACTATTGACCTGGTCGATGAGTTGATGAATGGTCGATTGTCCATCGCCTATTACTTGCGCCGGGGTGCGTTTGGCTGCAGCGACCATTTTGTAATCAATCACGAGAATCCGGTAATCCTCGCCGGTGATATATCGCTCTACTATGACACTGGCTGAAACATTTTTTGCTGCTTCAAAACCCAGCAAGGCCTGTTCCCGATTAGTAATATTCGTAGTAATTCCTCTGCCATGATTGCCATTGACTGGTTTAATGACCACAGGGAATCCAAGGCTGTTCAATACCTCATCCAGGCCCTTTTCGGTCTTGATTATTTCTCCGGTTGGTACCGGCACTTGAGATTGTTGGAGAAGAAATTTGGTATCCTCCTTATCACAGGCGATTTCCACGCCTATACTGCTGGTCTGACTGGTCACCGTTGCCTGAATCCGCTTCTGATTTCGGCCATAACCCAACTGGCACAAGCTGTATTTGTTGAGTCTGATCCAGGGGATACCTCGGCTGGCGGCTTCTTCGACAATAGAACCGGTACTTGGTCCAAGTCGCTCGGCTTCCCTCAATTCTCGCATTTCCTGAATATCCTTTTCCAAATCATAAGGCTCTCCGCTGATTAGTGCCTCGGCGATAGCAACGGCAGCTTTGGCAGCATAACGCCCTACCTTTTCCTCCATATAGGTGAAGACCACATGGTAGACACCCACTTCCCCATAACCACGGGTGCGCCCAAAACCCGTTTCCATACCAGCCATTGTCTGGATTTCAAGGGCAATGTGCTCAATGACATGCCCCATCCATGTCCCTTCTTCTACCCGCTGAAAAAATCCGCCCGGCGAACCCACAGAACACCGATGTTCAAGCATTTCCGGAAACATAGTCTTCAACCGCTCTAAAAATCCGGGAATATGATTCGTTGGCTTTTCTTCCAATTCCTCCAGGTCGAGAACCATAACAATCAGCTTGTGGCGTCGCACAGACCAATAGTTGGGTCCGCGCATAGCATTGATCTCACGAATAAGCATAGGGTGTGTTTGCGATTTGGTTGAATAAGTGACGTGAGGATCGGTTGAACCAACCCGGCTTTAAAAATAGAATATTGTCGAATATCCGGGGAAATAAATATATCAAGGCAGCAATAAAACACCAAAAGAATCACCTAGATGTGTCTCCAAAACAAAAAACAGATTAGCGTTTCATCGACCATTTGCTTGGAATTCTGCTGAAATAGATAGATTTACAACGACTATCAGGCGTTTGGTTAGCTGGTTATAATCTAAATTTTTCAAAGCGGTTTCATGCGAATTATTTTTCTTCTACTCGCTCTGGTGCTGGCCTGTTCACTTGGTTTCGGTCAAAAACAAGTGTATATCCCAAATTATTTAAACAATGCTTCGGATATAAATGGTGCACAATTCACCATGGACAAGACCGCACAATCAACGAATTTTATACTAATTTGGGGGAATACCGTCGGCACTGATCCCTCATCCTATAGTGATCCTGATCTGGCTTTTCATCCCCAGGCCGTATTGGATACGATGGAGTATATCTATACCCAATTTAAAAACTATGACTTCCTGGAGGATACCGCAGGGACCAAGCTACACCAATACAAAATTGTAGTAGTGATGCTTGGCACCTGGGGTCCCAATGGCTCACAAGGATGGGCATTTGGTGGAGATGTGGATGGTGTGATTGGTGCATTTTGGGTTCATCCGAATGCCATTCGCGATGGCGGTGTGGCTGCCCATGAATTTACCCATAGCCTGCAAGCCCAAAACAATATTGACTATCGGACGACCAATGGCCTTGGAGGTGCCTGGTATAATGCCGGTATTTTCTGGGAGACACACGCCAACTATATGCGAAATCTCCTGTACCCTCAGTCCGTAAGTGCATGGGGCATGGATGTCTACCATTTAGAAACCTGGGGTGATTGGAAAAATACGTATGAAAATTATCAGCTCCTCATGGCCATTCACCTATCAGAAGGCCCGGCTATGGTAAGTCGGCTTTGGCGGGAATCGGACAGCTATGAATATCCGCTTCAAACCTACAAGCGGATTACGGGATATAACCAAATGGCTTTTAATGATAGCCTTTTCCACTACGCCCGCCGTATGGCTACCCATGATTTTGATCTCAACGGATTGGGCGATTATTTCAGGCAATACCGCTCAAATGACCTAAAATGGTCACTTCAATCCGTCCAGATGACCTGGAATATTCTCCGGGCAGTACCCGGAGCTCTTGGCCGGTATGAGATGCCCATTGAGCAGGCGCCGGAAGAGTATGCTTACAATATTATTCCGCTTCATGTTCACCCAGACAGTTGCTCCGTCATCGTAAAATTCAAGGGACACACAGCGGTAAATGTCCATGCCGGTTGGCGTTATGGTTTTGTGTCAGCCTATCCTGATGGCACCTTGAGCCGATATAGCCCGGTTTATGGATCCGAGGATTTGGAAATCCATTTCACGATGGAACCAAACGAAAATAAGTTATACCTGGTCGTAATGGGCGCCCCAAAAGACAGCATCACCACCAATACGACCAACGATACCTGGAAAGGATACCCGAAACATTTTCGTTTTCCTTATGAACTTGCCATCCTGGGTGCCCTCCCTGAAGGACACCAACCACCGGAAATGTTCCGCGACCATTTTAAAACAAATGGACAGCTTCATCCCAACGGCGGCGGCTGGGTTAGTAGCAGCGCTTCTGTTAGTCCTTCCGTGTATGTAGGTCCGGCAGCTATGGTCTTAGGCAATTCAATCATCACCGGTAATGTCCATATCGGTGGCACCTCGATGGTGCGCCATGCGCTGCTATCGGGAAATGTACAAGTGAAAGATAATGCCTTGGTGGAAGGAGGAGTCCTTGAGGACAGCGCCATAGTGGAGGGACATGCATTGGTGGAGAATGTCATGATGTCGGGCAACGCAAAAGTCGGTATGCGTGCGCGCGTTTCGAATTACCTGCTTTCAGGATTCGTAGAGGTCGGAGGTGATGTCATTGTGTACAATGAAGAAGGGGACTGTGATAACGGCACACATTATAGGCTGACCAATTATTACGACAACAAATTGCTGGAATGCGATGGACGGACACCCCAGCATCCGGACAATGCTGACGTCAACCAATCCTACAGCCTGTTCTCTGATTCCGCAATGACGATGCGTTGTTCCTGCGTCAATCTTCCTGATTGTGAGGAAGTCAGTGCCCATGATGATCTGTTAGAAACGGTACAGGTTTATCTATCGCCTAATCCGGCTACTACTTCATTCACAGTATTCATTGACCAGACGATGTATTCGGATCCTGTCGAAGGCTTATTGCTGAATGCGTTGGGTGGAGTAGCGGGTAGGATGACTATTTCTCCCGGTACTATGTTGATCTATCCGGTAGATGGATTGTCGTCGGGGATATATGTTCTAAAGCTTTCCGACCAAGGCAGGATTTTCAATCCGGTGAGGATTGTGATCCCTTAAAATGGGTGGGTTTTTGGTATGGCAATCGATGTTTTCTCAAATCCCTACCTTTGCTCGTTCATATGGCATCCATGCAAATAAAGGGTATCCTTATTCCCATCGGCGGAAACGAAGACAAGGGTCTTGGGAAAACCGAAAATTACACACTCGATTTCGTGAACAAGGGTATACTTAGTCACGTGGTGCGTGAAGCCGGTTCCACCGATGCGCCTATCGTTGTCATTACCACGGCATCCAGCATACCCGAACAAGTGGGGCTAAATTATGTCGACGCTTTTGGTAAATTAGGTTGCCGAAATATTGAGGTGCTGGATATCCGCAAGCGGGAGGAGGCAAATAATCCGGTCCACCTGCAAAAAGTAAATGAAGCGGCGATTATCATGTTTTCAGGTGGCGACCAAAGCCGTATTACGCGTATCATTGGCAACAGTTCGATGAAGGAAATTTTGATGAGGCGGTATCATTCCGAGCCGGTAGTCATTGCAGGCACGAGCGCAGGTGCGATGGCGATGTCTGGTGAGATGATTGCCGGAGGCAAAAGCGCGGATGCCATGTTTAAGGGAGCTATCAAAATGCGTAAAGGGCTGGGCCTGCTTCCCGGATTAATTATTGATTCCCATTTTATCCAGCGTGGCCGATTCAACAGGTTGCCGGAGGCATTGGCGAAATATACCGAACTCCTCGGTGTGGGACTTGCTGAAGACACAGGACTGATAATCCGGAATGGTAATGAATGCCGGGTGATCGGATCAGGAATGATCATTGTATTTGACCCATCCCAACTTCTTCACAACAATGAGCGCTACCTCAAGGTGGGTACACCCATGTCCATGACAAATCTGGTGGTTCATATTCTGGCAAACGGTGATCATCTAAGGCTGAGTGACCGGAATGTCACGGTGTTGCCTGTAGGTGATTCATTTCTTTAATCCTTGTAAATAGCTGTAAGGGCTGCTTCTCCCTGACGTACACTGGCACGGTACATGCCATCTGTATTGAAAGGCATTGCGATATTTCCTGCTGCATCAACGGCTATAAGACCGCCATCGCCACCTATGGCTAATAGTCGGTTAAGGACAACTTCGTCACAAGCAGCTTGAAGAGAAAGTCCTTTGTATTCCATTAGGCAGGAGACATCATAGGCGACCACACCACGGATAAAATATTCGCCACTGCCGGTGCAGGACACGGCGCAGGTCTTGTTCCAGGCATAATTACCGGCACCGATCAGCGGGCTGTCGCCGACACGACCGAATCGTTTGTTGGTCATGCCCCCGGTAGAGGTAGCTGCCGCCAGATTGCCATGGAGATCCAGCGCGACAGCACCGACGGTCCCCAATTTTTTCTCCTTGCCGGCATGATCCAGTTGAACGTTATCGGTGTCCCTGATGGCCTGCCATTGGGCATAACGAAAATCATCATGAAACCAGGACTCCGGCAAACGTTCGAATCCGCGACTGGCGGCATACTGCATGGCTCCTGCGCCGATCAGTAGCACATGGCCGCTATGGGCCATTACATCCCTCGCGAGTAGAACCGGATTGCGAAGCTGATGAATACCTGCTACAGCACCGGCCTGCCGATCTTTTCCACACATGATAGCAGCATCCATTTCCTGTTTGCCAGCCGCATTATAGACTGCACCCCGACCGGCATTAAACAGCGGACAATCTTCGAGCGCACTCACGGCCATGGCAACGGCATCCAGCGCGGAACCACCGAGCTCCAGGATCTGGTCGCCGGCATGAAGGGCTGCTTGCAACGCATCCAGATAGGCTTGTTCTTTTTCAGCCGTCATTTCTGAGCGCAGGATCGTGCCTGCTCCGCCGTGGATGGCTAGGGTGTAAGTGGGCATTGAAATCCGTATTTATTGTGGGCGAAAGATACGCGCAAACCAACCGATAAAATGTTATTTCACCATGAAACCTAATTGGGCTATGACCGTAACGGGCTGCAGAAAAAATCGCCTCGGCGACCATTGTGGACGGGAGATTAACGAGGGCTGCACTAAAAATTGATCCTTATGGACAATGATCAAGAGGACTGTAAAACTGATTTTAGAATAAAAAATGGGCTATCCTGCGCTGCTCATAAAAGCTAAATCAAAACAGACAACATAGTCAATAAGGGATTAATGCGAAGTAGGAAGGTGGCTCTATGTGCTCGTAAAAACGACATGAACGTTGAATAGTTAATGTTAATTCTAACATTTTTAATTTTTTTTTTTGGAAATTATATTTTATTGTCGTACCTTAGCAGCATAGTTAAGCAGTCGGATAGTTAGCGAAGGTTTTAGATGATTTGGAAGGTATCTGTATCAGATTGCCCTTGACAAGGTATTTTATTTTTTCATTTCTAAATACTAATATTATGAATTTCAAAAACCTGTTTAGAAAAAAATCAGATGTATATCTGATTGACAATCAATCTATTACCCCCCCCCCTCCTGGGGGAGACAAATCGAGCAATCACGTTGCTTGGCTAAAAAAGTGTCTAATCGGGCAATCGCGCTGGGTGGATACTTACGATCGACTTTCGGATTATTGCCCAAACTTGCGCAAGTCATTGCGATCACATCATTGAGTTCCTTACTTTTCCTCTCGTTGAATAATTTGACAAATCTAAAGGCAATGGTTCCACTCTTCATGCCTTCGCATACGATCTTGAAACCCATAGATCCCGTCAGCGAGCCGCGTGAAATTGCAGATAGTCATTCTTCTACTTATTCGAATACCGAATGTGAAGATTGTCTTGATAATGGATGTATGACAATCACTACCGTCCTGCCTCTGCCCGGAGGTGGTTTTAGGATTTGTGCTACTTCTTCTACAGGTCCGCAGGACTGGACGTTGTATGTTGACAATGTTGTTGTTGGAACAGCTTCATCAACGGAAAGTCCTTGTTTCACGGTATCTTCAGGTACAAATTTTGAGTTGGAATATATAGAAGATTCAACTTCCTGTTCAAAAACTATTTCTATTCCGTCCAATTTCGAATGTCCATCAGATTTGATTACATTTAGCTATGAACCTGGATGTGGCCCGCTTGATGTAAGCATTAACATCGATGTGGAAGAATTGTATTGCACACCATTCGTTATTACTTTTGGAGAAAGTGAACATGATCCACTATTTACATCTGATCCGCAAATTGTAAAAACATTCCCAGTCGGATCTTATGACATTTGTATTACAATGTGTGTTGAGGGCGGCGCAGGTCCTCCTGGGATCATTACATGTTGTTATGAATTGGTTACAACAATTGCTTGTTGTGATACTGCCGATTTTACATTTTTTCGAAGAGAATTATCACCCTCCTGTATTAATCCTGAATACACGCTAATTTCGGATTGTATAGATACAGTTTTTAATGAGCATATCTGGATATTTTCAGATGGAAAGACTTATTCTGGTCCTTACCCACCCAATCCATACCATTTTACAGATTTTGTGAATACCACTGGTGAAGTTTGTGTTACGCATATAATCATATGTTGCGGTGACACCCTTACACCTGTGACAAAATGTCTTCCCCATCCCAGCGGTGCTTATCTTGGCTGGCCAGGAGAAGACAGACGGCTTTCAGACACAATTGACCCATGGGCTACTAACATTGCCGCATTTATTCATTTATATGCAAATAATTTGGATATTCCTTTATTAATTGACGGAAATCTGATATTAGATCTCGATGAATTATTCGTCAATGGCTGGTGGCATATGGGTGAAAGTGCATTGATCTATAATGAAACCAGATTTTTTGGCCTCACCAGGACCACTATCCAAAGCGCAGGGCGGCATTACAGAGGTTATGGTTGTTGCAGATGGAAAGGTGTGGATAATGAGGAAAATACCAGGACATGGTGGAATAATGCCATTGTATCTGATGCCTGGCGAATGTTGCATTATCCCGCGAATCTGGGCGGAAGTATCCCACCAGTAGTATGGAGCAGGGGAGGGTTATACCATACCAACCTTTTTGGTATTCGATCTGATGTGCCGGTTACGTTTAAATCCTTTAGCGGCAATCAGCTTATTGGACACAATGAGGAACATATGTTAAGCGAAAAGTGCGATTGCACAGCGATTAACGCTATAGACTTTAGATCCGGATTAAATAATCCTATTATTAGTATCGGCAATGGTCAGCCCAATAGTATTTCCTTTTATGAACAAGGATTTCACTTTGAAAATTTTGGATTGAAAGCTAAAAGGTTTAACGTATTTGATTTAGAAGATTTTCCCTATTCTGATTCTCTTCCTACCTGGAATAATCCTGACAATGTAGCGGCTACAGGTATTGACTTTCTATGGGGAGCGAACGGAATGACTACACTGGAAATGGATACGATCCATTTTTATGATTTGCATCCTCAATTTGCAGCCAGTATTGCTGTAAATGCTATAATTACCAGTGGGAAATTCTATTTAACTGCTATGGCTTCGGATCCGTTAAGTA
>JBBQMA010000067.1:0-9346 GCA_038328415.1 Chitinophagales bacterium
CCTGTTTTCCTATATGTGGCCCGGGAGTTGGGCTACGATCGCATTTATGGCCTTGCTCTGGTGATGGTTGCTGCTGATATCGGATTTGCGGCATCAACAACAAATCCTTTTACCGTGCAAATTGCCCAGGGTATTGCGGAAGTGCCTATCGGCAGTGATATCGGATTCAGGGTGATCTTCTACCTGACTTGCATGGCGATAACGCTAGGTTACATGTTATGGTATGGGCGAAAGCTCAAACAGAACCCATCTAACTCGATCATGGGTAAAGATGAATTTCACATTAAAGGCCTAGGTGAGATCCATTCGATATTACACCGTTATCATATCTGGACAGTTGCCTTATGTGGATTCTTGTTTGTCGGTATTATATACGCTGTGCAGACTAAAGGCTGGTGGTTGGCAGAAATGAGTGGTGGGTTTCTGCTCATGGGTATAGTGGCGGCGGTCCTATCAAAGCTGAGTGTCCAGGAAACAACCAAAGCTTTTATCAAAGGTATGGAGGAAATGGTAGTAGCAGCGTTGGTCGTCGGTTTTGCAAAGGGGATCCAAGTAGTTATGGAGGATGGTCAAATAATGGATACCCTCATTCAGCATGCTTCTTTGATGTTGAATGGCTTGCCCCGTATTGTGGCAGCGGAAGGGATGCTCGTATTTCAGACCACACTCAACTTTTTTATTCCGTCCGGATCTGGACAGGCGGCGACGACCATGCCATTAATGGCACCCCTTGCAGATCTGATTGGCATCACCAGGCAGGCAGCTGTCTTTGCATTTACTTGTGGCGATGGATTTTCTAACACAGTTATTCCCACATCCGGTGTATTAATGGCTATGTTGGCCCTTGCTGAAATTCCTTATGCCAAGTGGCTCCGGTTTATGCTTCCTCTTTTCCTGATGCTGATGGCGGTTTCTGGTCTTTTTCTTGCTATAGCAGTTTTTTATCCGATGACTTGAATTTCCACATGTGATTATTTGTTTTTAGCCTCACTGACCCAGGTGACTATATAACCACCTATAATTCCAAGTACCAAAATGGCAACACCGAAGGCCAGGGGTTGGTCAATTTCGAGCTTGCCCTTTTTATAAACTTCAATGGATAAAGTAAGTAAAAAAAGCCCCACGGTAAAGAGTAACATATTCCGGTATAATGTATTCATTGTTCGCTGTAATTATGGAAAAGTTTTGTCAATTAGTCATCGCTTTTCAGCGGCAGGTCTTGGTGGGACGACGATTGGTTTGTTTTGCAGTTGTTCCATCAGGTAGAGAAGCGCCCTATCGATCTGTGGATCAGCACCTCGGGCAATTGGGCCTGGTTGCTCGGGCACTTCATAATCTGGATCGACGCCATGCCCTTCCAGGAACCAGGTGCCGTCGGGATTGTACATCCTAAATGTAGGGACCGTTACAAATCCATTATCAATCAAAGTGGGTGAGCCGGAAATGCCGATCAACCCGCCCCATGTACGTGTACCAATTAACGGCCCCAGGTCTGATTTGCGGAAATAGTCGGGAAACGCATCCCCACCGGAACCACTCCAGCCGTTGATCAACATGGCTTTTGGACCAAAGTGTGCAACCGGGGGCCATTGCCAGGTTTCACCATCTCGAACGGCCCAATATGCCAGGGGCTTTCTATTAAGCAGTTCAATAAAACGATCGGGAATTTGTCCGCCACTATTCCAGCGCTCATCAATCAATAATGCTTCCTTATGACGCTGACCCATGAACTGCCGAAGTAATTCACTTTGACCTTCAACACCAGTATTGGTTACATAGACATATCCGACTTTTCCATTGGAACCCTTTTCAACATATTGCCGGTTTTGTTCGATCCAGTCCAGATGGCGCAATCGGTATTCATCAGAAAGTAATTCCACAATAATCTTTTGGGTAAGGGCGGGATTTTCTGCAGGTGCTATGGTTAGTTCGACTGTTTTGCCGGCCAGGCCGCTGAAGGCCGCATAAGGTTCTCTTTCGGTGCCGAGGGGTGTACCATTGACCGCCAAAATATAATCGCCTTCTTTGTATTTAATGCCGGATTGATCCAGCGGACTACGCACTTCTGCATCCCAGGGACCACCGCGCAATATGCGGGTCGCAATAAATTTTCCATCCCGTACACCCCAGTTAATACCTAGGTAACCAATGGGCCGGGTCGGAGCAGTGGGTATGTCTCCACCTGCTCTGTAGGTATGCGATGCATTTAATTCACCAATTAATTCACCGATCACAAAATTCAAATCCGATCGGGTGGCACAAGCGAGCACGAGATCCCAATAAACGGATTTCATTTTGCGCCAGTCGACGCCGTGCATTTCTTTATCGTAAAAATAATCCCGCTGGAACCGCCATACATCCAGAAAAATCTGTTGCCATTCATCGGCCGGGAAAAGCTTCATGTATAATTCACCAATATTCACCGGTTTTTCTGCCTTCTGATCTGGTTCGGGTTTGATGACAAAAAAACCTGCTTCAGATTGTACGATTATTTTTTGGTCATTGGCTGAAACCTGATAGCCATTTATTCCACTTATAATGGTCTTTTCCTCTCTGGTGGTCCGATCCCAAATTTTAAGATCCCCCAATTGGCTTTCGCTACCTGCCGGAGGCCGTTGAATAAAAATCAATTTATCTTCTAGTGCATGCAGGGCACCAAAATTACCGGCTTTAACAGGCAATAAAATCACGCGTCGTTCCATATCTGCAAAATCAATTTGTACTGCAGGAATGGCATCGGTTTCATCAGGAGCCTCTTCTTTTGTCCCCTTTACTTTTTTTGATTTTTTAATTTCTTTTTCCGGTTGATTTTTTTCTGTTTTAATGGCCACGGTATCATTGCGCGCGGCCAGTGGTGACAGACTATCCTGTTGCAAGTTCAGCATTGCGATTTGGGTCGCATTGGGGTAGGTCCAGCTATTGTCAAAATCACTGTACACCGGATTAAAGGCACGATTGGATGTGAAATAAAGGTATTTGCCCTTGGGATCAAAACAGGGCGATTGATCATTATAATAGCCGGAAGTAACCTGGTGGAACGTATCGTTTTTAGTATCATAAATGGCGATAGCCTGTCCCCGACCGGAGATATCTTTGGCATAAGCAATCCAGCGGCTATCGGGCGACCACGAAACTGTAAATCCTTCCAATGATCCATGAAAGGCAAAACGCTGTTGATCTATTTTTTGTGTCTTTCCGGAGGGAATATCATGAATTTGAATGCTCATGGTCTGGTCGATAAAAACCACCTTTTTACTGTCGGGCGACCACCAGGGTTGGTAGCGGTAACCAGGCCCCAGGGCGGTTAATACCGTTTCTTTTCCATTGGTCACATCATGAAGGGCCAGTTCATATTCGCCGCGGCGATCGGTGAACCAGGCCACATGCCTTCCATCAGGACTCCACTCGGGATACCGCTCTGCGTTCCCGCTACTCTGCGTCAGATTTTTGACATAACCATGTTCCACTGGGACGGAAAAAATCTCGCCCCGAGCCTCTACAAGTATTCGATTGCCATCCGGGGCTAGCGAGACCCGTTGTAGATAAGAGGCCACATTTTCCTGGCGCGGCATTTTGGCCGTCATGTCGGTGATGACCTGCACATTGATATCGGTGAGGCTACCATTGAGGACGTCATAGACATACATTTGAGTGCCGGCTGTAAAGACGATGGCATCGGCACCGAGCGATGGGAATCGAACATCGCGGTCGGTAAAGGAGGTGACCTGTCTGAACATCCGCATATTCATATCATAAGACCAGAGGTTCAGTCGGTTTTCGGGGCCTCTGTCCGAGAGAAAATAAATGGTGGTGCCATGCCACATGGGGAGTTCATCGGTGGCCTCGTGGTCGGTAATATTCACCGACTCCAGGGTCTCAGGGTCAAACACGTAGATATCAGCCGCCAGTCCGCCCCGATACCGTTTCCAGGTGCTCATGATGGTTGACTTGGTGGTAAAGGCAATGCGTTTGCCATCGGGAGAGAGGCAACCAAACTCGCCATAAGGGATGGAAAGTTTTTGGGCCATTCCACCATCCTTATGGATTTTATACAATTGGCTAAACCGGTTATTGCCACTTTCGCGATCAGAGGCAAAGAGGATATGGTTGCCATCGGGATACCAATTGAGCATAATGTCGGCCATACTATGGTTAGTGAGCAGGAAGGGCACCCCACCTTCGGACGGAATGCGGTACAGATTGACGGCTCCGTTGTAATTGCCACTAAACACGATATCCCTGCCATCTGGCGAAAACCGGGCAAACATCTCCGTACCAGGCGGGGTGCTCAGTTTTTGTGCGGTGCCGCCCTTGCGAGATACCAGCCATAGATCGTCGGCATAGGTAAATACAATCTGGTCCTTGGAAATGTGGGGATAGGCCAGGATACCGGCACTGATTTGTGCGAGACAATAGGGTGTACCGAACACCATCAGGAAGATCACTAAAATAAAATACCTCTTCATAACTGGAGCATTTGAGGTGACTAAAGTACGATGAACAATTGAAGTGCTCCGTAAGATAAATTTTTGACTATTCAAGAGGCAAGGTCAATGAATCACTCCTCGCTCCTGAATCACAAGCGTCCAAAATAAATTTGAAAGTCAATGTCCTTTTTCGTTCCGATGTACCCCGAATAGAAAATAATTTACAAAAGGGTCTACTCCGCCCTGTACCTAGTGTACGGCCTTGAAGTTGGTGACAACTTATTTGGTCCGGCACCGCCTCATTAGCCGGCGAGGCTCGTTACTTTTTGTTGCGCCAAAAAGTAACCAAAAATCTACCTGCCAATTGGCAGGCCTGACTGGCGTATTGCAGGCAGGGCGCTTGTTCTCGAAAGGCTCGCTGGATAGTGATGAAATTGGTTTAAAAATCCAAAATAGCATTACATAAGCCTCGCGCGGGAGCGCTCGGTTCGCTCACCGAATGTCCAGTGGACATTCGCCCCTTTGGGGGTCCGTGAGCTCCCGCATAAAAAGGCGCCCCCTGCGGGCATTGGTCGCCGAAGCCTTGGCGAAGGCGAATCAGCTACGTGCTGGGGGCGAGCTGTTCGAGAACGGTTTAAATTAAGAAATTGATTATCTTTTCAAATGTGCTTTTAATCTAAAAGTTAAAAGAGGGATAGTTTTCGAGAATCAGCTTTTTTGCAATACAAAACATTGATTATCAGTCGAAATTATTCCGCATTCCATTCATTTTGGACAGTAGTGATCCTGAATATAGGAGATGGCATAATCTATAAATTCCTATAAGATTGAAAACCAGGCATGAAAAGGCAAAAACGGTGTGCTGTCGAAATCAAGTACAATATTTATTAGGGAGTTGTTGATTCTCAGGCCACTTTCTATGCTATTTATGCACCAGCTGCTATTCGGGGGAATGCTACTTTTTGTTCCTTTCGTCCCGTTCACTTTGCGGTTGTATCTTTAAATCGATTTTTTATTGGAATCAAGATTGAATTAAACAATTAACATGCGTGCCCTTTTCATCCTTATACTTTCAAGTTTTTGTTATTTCAATGGAATAGGCCAGACCCTATACTTTCCTCCTAATTCAGGTGCCTGGGAAACTATAAATCCTGAGGCGGAATTGAAATGGTGCCCGAATAAGATGGATAGTCTGCAAATATTTTTAGGCGAAAAGGATACAAAGGCATTTATTATCTTAAAAAACGGGCGAATTGCAATAGAGTGGTATTATGGCAGCTTTACGGCAGATAGCTTGTGGTATTGGGCCTCAGCGGGCAAATCCCTGACGGGTACACTGATCGGCATAGCCCAACAAGAAGGACTGATAGATATTCAAGAGCCGACTACAACGTATTTAGGAAAGGGTTGGTCGGCGTGTGCTGAAGATGAAGAGGGAAAAATAACCGTGTGGAACCAGTTGACTATGACGTCCGGACTGGATGATAAAGCCGGCAATGCAGACTGTACTGATCCCAATTGTTTAGAATGCCTTGCAATCCCGGGTAGTCGCTGGGCCTACCACAATGCCCCGTATACGCTGTTGGAGTCAGTGATAGCCGAAGCAGCATCAACTACGATTAACCAATTTTTTAATTCACGCATAGGATCAAAAATCGGGGCAAGCGGTTTGTATATTCCGATAGATTATAATAGGATATTTTTTAGCAAAGCACGCGATATGGCCCGTTTTGGCTTATTAATACAGGGTAAAGGTATCTGGAACGGGACGCCGGTGTTGAGTGATTCGGCGTATTATAATGCAATGATACAGACATCCCAACCGCACAACCTTTCCTACGGCTATTTGTGGTGGTTGAATGGTAAAGGACAACATATGCTGCCTGGATTTCAAGTCAAATTTAATGATGACCTCGTGCCTACTGCACCGGATGATATGTTTGCTGCGTTGGGCAAAAATGATCAGAAGATCTATATCGTCCCCAGTGAAGGGCTGGTGGTCATTCGTATGGGCGAAACAGCAGGTGGCGTTGTGCCGTCTTTATCTGGATTTGACAACGAGGTATGGGCGCAGATTATGGACCTGGAATGCACCTCATCTGTGGAAAATCGGCTTGCTGATAATACTTGGACGATCTCACCTAATCCAACCACTTTCGAATGGAATCTGGCTGGCGAGCATCCTATTGACCGATGGGAACTGCACAATGTATTTGGGCAAGTTATGTTAACCGGTAATGGCCGGCACATTGATGGTTATGGTTTGACCACCGGAAGCTATATTTTGACAATATGGGATGCTGAAGATCGTATTGGCGTGCTTCACCTTCAAAGGATTAGGAGCGGGGATTAATCTTTTAGAAGGGTTTTGTGTTACAATCCTTCAATAAGTCCTAGTTATGCACATTACAATTTTAGCTGGTAGTCCAAGGAAAGGTAGTATAAGTCTTCGTGTTGCTCGCCATTTGGAAGTTCAACTGAAGAAAGTGAAAACTCTTCAAGTATCCCTGATCAATATGCAGGCTGAGCATTTACCACCAATACAGGAAGTATGGTCTTCTGCAGAAAAAGCACCAAAGGAAATGCGTACTCTTTTCGAAAAGATGGAAGCTACGGAGGGATTTATTGTTGTGACACCTGAATACAATGGTGGGTATTCACCCACATTGAAAAATTTTCTGGACCATTTTCCCAAGCAAGTATATCAGCGCAAGGCTTGGGGAGTAGTCAGCTCCTCAACAGGTGCTATGGGGGGTATGCGGGCAGCACTCCAATTGCAGTTGCTGGGTTATGGTTTGTTGGCCATAGGGAGTCCCAAGATGTTAGTTACGCCTTTTGCAGATAAAAAGTTTGCGGAGGATGGTACGTTAATTGATGAATCCTTTGAGGCTGCGATTAAAGGTTTCCTTGAGGATTATTTATGGCTGGCGGAAAAGCTTGTTTAGAGTTGTAAACTTGTTTATGGTGAGCGCATTTTTAAATTAAATAACTGCCCCTAAATGAATTTCTACCATGAAACATTTAAAACCTGGGACAAAATCGCTGAGTTGTACCAGGACAAATTTATGGGTTTGGACATTTACGATAAAACTTATGACTATTTCAGCGATTCGATATCTAAAAGCCCGGGAAAAATACTGGATGTAGGTTGCGGCCCGGGGAATATTACGAAGTACCTAATGTCCAAGCGATCCGACTTTCAGATTGACGGGATTGACATAGCCCCAAATATGGTCAGGCTGGCAAAAGAAAACAATCCTTCCGCCAATTTCAGGGTGATGGATAGCAGGCGGATCAATGAAATCAACGTGCAATACGACGGCATTATCTGCGGTTTTTGTCTGCCCTATTTATCGGAGGCGGACTGTGCAAAATTAATTTCAGATGCATATCAACTCATTAGGGATGACGGACTGATCTATATCAATTTTGTTGCCGGCGACTCAGCCAAATCAAGATATCAAATGGGAAATAGCGGTGACAGGGTTTATTTTTATTACCATTCCCTTGAAGCTATATCGGATCGGCTCCAGGCTATTGGTTTTGAAAATACGAGCCTATTCCAGGTTGATTACACGAAATCTGAAACAGACCAGGAAGTTCATACTATACTTATTGCTACCAAGATCATTACTCCTGAGTCCTAATCACCCTAACCACTTGTTTCATCTTTTCTAATTAAACCGTTTCATACATACACGGGATATTCAGGGTTGTAGATAGCACTGTGAATATCCTCCTCTAGGTTACCTGGAAGTACCTTGGTGCTTAAGCCGGCTCTTACAGCTTCCGTGCTCACGGCTGCTGCAATCCGTACACTCACTTCGCGGATACGACTAAGGGAGGGAAAGATTTGTCCGGCAGCACGATCTTCTGTAGTAACAGCGTCAGCAACAATGCGGGCTGCTTCCAGAAACATCCGGTTGGTGACCCGAGATGCTTGGCTATAAGTGACTCCAAGACCGATACCGGGGAAAATATAGACATTATTCCCCTGTCCGGGCTTAAAGGTTTTATTTTCAAACTTGAGGGCCGGAAATGGGCTGCCGGATGCAAAGATGGCTTTGCCTTTACTCCAAAAGTAGGCCTGCTCGGCCGTACATTCCGAATTGTCAGTGGGGTTGGACAGCGCAAAAATGATTGGTCGTTCTTGTAATCTGCTCATGGCTTCGATAATCTCCTTTGTAAATCGTCCTCCCTGACCGGATACACCAATAAGTGCTGTAGGACGTAATTGTTCGATGGCTTCTAATAGTGAAGAGGCCGGAGGGAAATCATGTGCATATGGTCGCTTGTGAGGTGCAAGATTTTGACGGGACTGGCAGACCAAACCATTGGAGTCAACCAGCCAGCAATGGTGACGAGCCTCTTCTATACTGAGACCTTCTTCCGTCAAGGATTCCGCCAATATATCTGCTATGCCAGTGCCAGCCTCGCCCGCACCAAAAAACAGGAAACGCTGTTCATTCATAGCATTGCCGGTAATTCGCAGCGCCGAGTAGATTCCTGCCAGGGCCACACTTGCGGTCCCCTGAATATCGTCATTGAACAGGCAGACCCGATCGCGATAAGTCGCCAATAAATGAAACGCATTGGTGGTGGCGAAGTCTTCCAATTGAATGAGGACATTTGGAAAAACATCCTGACAGGCCAAAATAAACTCTTCAAGAAGTTCATTATAAGCATCACCCTGTATGCGGGGATGTTTAAGACCCATATACAAGTCATCTGCGAGGAGATGGGCATTATTTGTACCTACATCGATGGTGATCGGCAGGCATTGCGCCGGGTGGATTCCTGCGCACGCCGTATAAAGAGACAGTTTACCAATTGGGATACCCATGCCATCAATGCCCAAGTCGCCAAGGCCAAGAATGCGTTCGCCATCAGTGACCACTATGACTCGGACATCTTTATAG
>JBBQMA010000068.1:0-9305 GCA_038328415.1 Chitinophagales bacterium
GCCCAGGTGTTCTTTGGTGAAAGGACTTCTGCCGGGACATTAGGGCATACCATCGGATAATGTAGGCCAAACACAGGGTCTAAATTGTAAGGGACCTGATCCAGTTGCCCTTGCATGGCTGCCCGGATCATTGCTCTTGTATACCTCAGGTTCATGCGTTTACCGATGCCATAAGCCCCGCCGGTCCATCCTGTATTGATCAGCCATACCGAAACACGATGTTTGTTCATTTGCTTACCCAGCATCTCGGCGTATCGTGTCGGATGCAGGGGAAGAAAAGGTGCACCAAAGCAGGCAGAAAAAGTGGTTTGTGGCTCTGTAATGCCATCTTCTGTTCCTGCAACCTTGGCGGTGTAGCCGGAGATAAAGTGGTACATCGCCTGTCCGGTTGTCAGTTTGGAAATCGGAGGCAGGATGCCGTATGCATCACAGGTGAGGAAAAAGAGATGACTGGGGTTGCCACTACGTGAGGGGTGACAAGCATTAGCAATATGGTCAATTGGGTAGGATACCCGGGTGTTTTCTGTAATGGATTTATCATCAAAATCGGGCTCCAGCGTCCCGGGCTTGAAGACGATGTTTTCCAGAATGGCCCGTGGCTTGATGGCCCTGAAAATATCGGGTTCCTTCTCTTCTGACAAACCAATACACTTGGCATAACAGCCACCCTCAAAGTTGAATACGCCGTCTTCTGTCCAGCCATGTTCGTCATCGCCGATGAGCGACCGCTCTGGATCAGCCGATAAGGTAGTTTTTCCGGTGCCGGATAAGCCAAAAAATACAGCAGTGTCTCCTGCAGGACCTACATTAGCCGAACAATGCATACTGAGGACATTGTGCTGCATAGGTAGGATAAAATTAAGAATAGAGAAAATGCCTTTTTTGATTTCGCCGGTATAAGCTGTACCAGCAATTAGTATGACTTTTCTACTAAAATTGATCAGTGCAAAATTAGGTGAACGGACGCCATCCGATTCAGGATCTGCCTCGAAGCCGGGAGCATTGAGGATCAGCCAATCGTGTTCAAAATGGGTTAACTCATCAGCAGAAGGCCGCAAGAACATATTGGATGCAAACTGGTTGCTCCAGGGATACTCGGTCACAACCCGAATATTAAGCCGATAATCCGGATGATCGCAAGCATAGGCATCGCGCACAAACACATCCTTTCCTTCAAAATAATGACATACTTTTTGATAGAGCACCTCAAATCGGGTTGCTTCAATAGGCAGATTAAACTTGCTGCTCCAATCAACAGTATTCGTGGTGAGTTCGTCGCGGATGATATAACGATCCTTGGGTGCGCGGCCGGTGAACTTGCCCGTCATCACGACCAGTGCACCGGTATTACTGAGTTGACCCATGCCACGGTGGAGGCTTTGTTCGACAAGCTCCTCTGGACTGAGATTCCAAAATGCGGTGTTGTAATTGGATATCCCTATGGATGCCAATGAATTATTTTTTGGCTGATGACCGATGGCCTGCTCCTTCATAAAAGGAAAATTGGTTGGTTAGTAAATAGCCATTACCCATGGCTGGGAGCTCATGGTGATTTCATAGTGGACGGCAAAAATACGATGGCGGCAGAGTAATTCGTGTCCTCAAATGGTTATTCAACGACTAATTTATAACAAGTACGGTTAATGTATAAAGTACAATAAGTAAATATATGGCTATAAGGCAAGAGGTTATAAAATAATAAACGTTTGATATGAGCCTAAATAATATATATGAACCAATGGAATCGCACCTGAATAAGGTCACTTGATTTCATCCTGATTGGCGTCTGGTTCCAATAGAAAACTGCTACCTTTGCACTTGGTTTAAAAAAGTAAGGTCATATGGCAAAGGTAGATCTCATTATGCCCAAAATGGGCGAAAGCATTATAGAAGCTACAATCCTTAAGTGGCTAAAAAAGCCAGGAGACCCTGTTGCAGCCGACGAAACGGTGCTGGAGATTGCAACGGATAAAGTAGATAGTGAAGTGCCTTCTCCGGTGGCTGGTATCATGGGTGATATTCTGTTTCAGGAAAATGCGGTTGTTCCGGTAGGTCAGATTATTGCCGTTATCCTTACAGCAGGAACTGCTGCTGATTCCTCCTCTAATGGGAATGGCCAATCAGTACCTGCCGCTTCGGCTGCACCTGTGGTAGACAAAGTCGCTATATCTGCTGCACCTGTTGCGGAACCAACGCCTGGACCATCCACTGTTTCTGCGAGGACATCTTCTTCCGGCCAACGGTTTTATTCCCCGCTTGTACGTACTATCGCCCAAAAAGAAAATATCAGCACTCAGGAACTGGATGCCATACCTGGTTCGGGTTTACAAGGTCGTGTGACCAAATTTGACCTACTCGACTACCTTGAAAATCGTGGCAACGCTCCTGCCGCTGCGCCAGCAACGCCTGCAGTTAAACCGGCTGAATCTGTCGCACAACCACCAGCCACATCTACCCCTGCTCCTGCTGCCAAATCGGTGAGTGGCAATGTAGAAATCATTGAAATGGACCGTATGCGTCGGCTTATAGCAGACCATATGGTTATGTCCAAGCATACATCGCCGCATGTCACATCCTTTGTCGAAGTGGATGTCACCAACATGGTGAATTGGCGCAACAAGGTCAAGAAATCCTTCGGTGAAAAATATGGTGAGAATATCACGTTCACCCCGATGTTTGTAGAAGCGGTGGCCAAAGCCATCCAGGATTATCCCATGATCAACATTTCAGTTGACGGAAATAATCTCATTCGCAAAAAGGATATTAATATCGGAATGGCAGCCGCATTGCCCAGCGGAAACCTCATCGTACCTGTCATCAAGCAAGCCGATTTGTTTAATCTGGCCGGACTGACCAAAAAGGTCAACGACCTGGCTAATCGCGCCCGCGAAAACAAGCTGAAACCGGATGAAATTCAGGATGGCACATTCACACTAACCAATGTAGGAACATTCGGCAACGTGATGGGTACGCCGATCATCAACCAACCACAAGTGGCCATTCTGGCTACCGGTGCCATCCGCAAAAAACCGGCTGTTGTCGAAACCCCTTTTGGCGATATGATTGCTATCCGGCAGATCATGTTCCTCTCCCTGTCCTATGATCACCGCGTTGTAGATGGTTCCCTTGGCGGTTCCTTCCTCCGCCGGGTCGGCGATTACCTCGAAGCCTTTGATCCGAACCGGGAAATATAGGTCGGTTATGAGACTTGTCTACCGTCGCGAAACCCTTAGGTTATGAGTTGGCGGAGTTGTTAGTTCTGAGCTTGTCTGCCGTCGCCGTAAGGCAGGTGCCCTAACAAAACAACGAATAACCCTTCTGCCACGTCGACTGCCGCAACCGCTGCGTTCTCAAGCCGCTGCTTCTCTTGCACTTCGCATGTCTTGATGTTCCAACTGCGAGAAACAAGCTTTTATACCACCTCCCCAAGACGATATTTCAATTCGAATGCGCATGTCTTGGCGCTTCGTGAAAGCGAGAAATAACCACGATGTTATATTTTTCCTGTCATCAATTAGGGTTATTTTTACAATGCAGGATCGATCATAAATAATCGATAGTTTGTCCGGTGTTTACCTTATGCACTTGACACTAGACATGATGACCCGTTTACCATCCTTGCGACATCCACTTCCTTGCCGACCGACCAGGCAATGACAGCGGCAATAATCAGAATAGGGATGAGAAGGCTGCGAAATTGTCTGATGAAAAAGAGGTGGCAAAAAGTCGTCTTTGTCTTGGTCAACGTTTTTCATCCATATATTTTCAGGTGTATGTTCACCGCCTCGCTAATCAGTCCATCAGTGGTTGCAGCCCAATAACGGAGTACTTCATTTGCACTTATAGCGTGGAAGGAACTATCTGTCGGTTGATGGGAAAATTGAGCCGTATGGTATGTAGAAAAAATGGCTCAAACATACAAAGTGACAAACATGATGTCAGGCCATAAAAGCAAAAGTAACTAATTCAAACGGCTACCTTTGTCGCATGAATCCGGAAAGGCGCGCCTGGCTTGAGTTGCATTTTGCCGTATTGTGTTTTGGCTTTACCGCCATTCTGGGAACGTGGATCAGTCTTTCTGCGCTTTCACTGGTATGGTGGCGCGTGGCTATCACCTCCTTGTCCCTCATCCTGATCCTGCGGGGACTGGGTACTTTACGTAAACTGCCTGCCCGACGGCTATGGCAATTTGCGGGTATCGGCATGATCGTATCGCTCCACTGGGTTGCATTTTATGGGGCCGTCAAATTGTCCAATGCCAGCATTACTCTGGTATGTATGGCTACCACATCGCTTTTTACGGCATTTTTGGAGCCATTAATTATCCGGCGGAAGGTGCAGCGCGTGGAAGTAATTCTCGGCCTCCTCATGATTCCCGGTATGATGCTTGTGGTCCACCATATCGAAGATGGCCAGTGGGCAGGTGTATTGGCAGGTCTTACAGCTGCTTTGTTGGCGGCATTATTTTCAATATTGAATAAAAAGATGATCAGCAAGGCCAGCGAATTGGAAATCACCCTGCTGGAGCTCGGCGCCGCTTTTGGCTTTATCAGTGTCGTTTTGGGAGTCTTTTGGTTAAGCGGCAATGCGGTTCAGCTCACCCCGTCACCGACAGACTGGGTGCCGCTTATCGTGTTAAGTCTCCTCTGCACCACACTGGCTTATGTGTTGGCCCTAAGAGCGTTGAGGCATCTTTCAGCATTTGCATCCAATCTGACGATCAACTTGGAGCCGGTTTACGGGATCATTCTTGCTATACTCTTACTTGGAGAACATCGCGAGTTGCACGGTGGATTTTATTTGGGTGTGGCACTGATCCTTGGCGCGGTTCTCATTTATCCTTGGTTGAGGCGGCGATGGGGCCAATAGTCCCTTATCGCTAAAAACCATGCAACATCCTGCACTGCTGCCTATATTTGCAACATGCTTTGGTTAGCCCTGTTGATTACCCTTCTTTTCTCCGCCCTTTTTTCAGGTGTTGAGATTGCCTATGTATCATCCAGTAAATTGCGTGTAGAACTGAAAAAGCAACTCGGGGGCCGGCGTTCTCGGATTATCACCCAGTTTTATGACAATCCGCCACTTTTCCTTGGCTCTATGCTGGTAGGGAATAATATTGCCCTGGTCATATTTACCCTTCTTTTATCCAGCTTGCTTTCGCCCATGCTAGCGCCATATATTGGTGAAGATGTGCTTTCGGCATTTTTTATTACGGTTATTGGTACCTTGATCGTGTTGATTTTTGGTGAATTTTTACCTAAAGTCATGTTCCGCAACTACGGCGAAAAGGTATTGTATGATTTTGCCGTACCTATAAAAATTATTAATATTATTCTTGCCCTCCCTGCAGGTATGATGACCTGGTTATCCAATAGCCTGTTGCATTTATTTGTAAAAACACCTACGGCAGATCAGGATAATACATTTAGTCGATTGGAGCTCGAGAGTCTGGTCCGCGATACTCAGAGTTATTCGGAGACACGGATTGATACGCATTTATTTGGAAAGGCGCTCCATTTAAAATTGGTTCGGGTAAAAGATTGCATGGTGCCACGCACCGAAATTGAGGCCATAGATGTCAATGATAGTCTGGATGAATTAAGTGCCTTGTTTACCTCCTCCAAATTATCCCGTTTATTGGTGATTGACAGCGATATTGATAATGTGCTGGGTTATGTGCATCATCAACAAATGTTGAATAGTAAAGGCACTATCCGCAAGATGATTTTCCAATTGCCCTTTGTTCCGGAATCCATGAAGGTTCAGGATTTACTTAATCTGTTTATTAAAGAAAAAACAAGTTTGGCTTGCGTTGTGGATGAATATGGTGGCACTTCAGGTATCATCACGATGGAAGATATTTTGGAGCAGATATTTGGAGAAATTGAAGACGAACACGATGATGAGGAATATGTGGAGCAGCAAATTTCGTCGGACGAATATCTTTTTTCAGGGCGGTTGGAAATTGATTATCTCAATGATAAATACGCTGATCTTCAGTTTCCTAAAGGCGAATATCATACGCTTTCCGGCTACCTGATTATGACTACGGCCAATATTCCGGAACAGGGTGATGAGCTGATCCTGGATAATTATAAATTTATCCTTGAAGTGGTCAGTGACAAAAAGATCGAGACCGTTCGTGTCGTGCGTTATACACCTTCGGATGACGAACAGGATACATAATATCAGCCATTCCTTTGCGATCCGTTTGTTCTTGCTTCATTTTCGGGAGCATTTAATGTTATTGTTGGTTTGGGTGTTTTTGGGCTTGATGATGACCGGTCAAATCCTGTCTTTATTTGGCATTAAATTCTTGCTTCTTTTGCCCGAGTATCTTGGCAAAACAGAAACAGGGAGTTACTTTATTCTTGGGTGTGCTTTTGGTGCATTAATTATGACCTGGAATCTGGTGACCTATCTGGTTTATGCCCGTCGTTTTCCTTTCCTATCGGCATTATCGCGCCCATTCACCAAGTTTGCCTTGAATAATAGTTTGGTGCCCACATTGTTTCTAATCTTATTTTTTGTGGCTTCGGCCCGATTGCAATATTTGGAAGCCGGATTTACTTTTCAAGAAATTTCGCTTCATCTTGTTAGCTTTTTATTGGGCATGTTTGCTATTCTGATCATAATATCCTTGTATTTATCGATTACCAATCAGGATATCCGGCAATCCCAGCTTTACCTACATGATTATGCAGCAAGAAAAAGAGCATTCGATGCCGGCCAAAAAGCAAGCGCTGCAAACTGGGGTGTGGAGACCTATCTCAGTGAGCGTTTTCGACCACGCCTGGTGCGTAGTGTGGCCCATTATGATCAGGAATTTTTAAAGGGAATTTACAGACAGAATCATCTCAATGCCTTGTTGCTTCAAATTGTCAGTATTCTTTTGTTGACAATCATTGGCCACCTGGTCGACAATCCGGTTTTTCGTATACCTGCCGGAGCTTCCCTGCTCATTATGGCTTCGATTGTTCTTTCCCTTTTTGGGGCTATTACTTATTGGTTTGGTCCATGGCGCCTGTTGATTTTCCTGCTTATGATCCTGGCCATTGATCTGATTACATCCAGCAGGGCGATACAGCAACAAACGCAGGCATACGGTCTGGATTATCAGATGGCAGAGAGGCCTGCATATACAACAGGGTCTTTAGATCGTATGTTGACACCGGAACAAATGCAGCGGGATCAGGAACTGAGCCGGATCATCCTGGATAAATGGAAAAGCCGGCAATCGACTGAAAAGCCCAAACTCGTGTTGATAGCCGCCAGCGGGGGTGGTCTCAAGGCGGCGGTATGGACGATGCAAGCCATTCAACAATTGGACCAGGCATTGCCGGACAGTCTGATGCGAAAAGTGGGGCTCATGACAGGCGCTTCAGGCGGGGTAATCGGCCTGGCTTACCTGAGAGCCCTATGGCAGCAACAGCAGGAGGGGCAGATTGGGAATTACACCGACCGCATCTATCTGGAACGTATGTCCGGCGACCTGCTGAATTCCGTTGCTATTAGTATGGCTTCAACTGATATGTTCGGCCAGGGGCCTACGCTTACATTGGATAGTATGCAGTATCGCAAAGACAGGGGATACACCTTTGAATTGCAATTAAATGAGAATACAGACCATGCGCTGGCGGGGAGATTAGGTGATTTGCAGATGCCTGAACAGGAAGCAATCATACCCCTCTTGTTTATCACACCAACGATTATTAATGATGGCCGCCGGTTGATTATCAGTACCCAAGGAGTGACGTATTTGTGCAGGGCACCTTCCGAAATACCGGGTCAATCGCCATTCGATGTGGATGCAATAGATTTTCGAAATTTTTTTGGAGCCCAGCGTGCCGACCATCTCCAAATTGCCTCTGCCTTGCGGATGAATGCCGCATTTCCGTATATCCTGCCGGCGATAGGGCTCCCCTCAACGCCGGTGATGGATATTATGGATGCAGGGATAAGGGATAATTTTGGTATTTCCATTGCGCTTCGGTTTGTACAACAACACAAACAATGGATCAGGGATAATACCTCCGGTGTAGTAATGATCAACATCCGTTGTTGGGAAAAAACACCCCGGATTGCCGCTGTTGATCGTAGAGGGTTAATCAGTGAGTTGACAAAGCCTTTTGGGCTGCTTGGCGATCAGTCTCGGTTCCAGGATTTTGATCACGACAGTGCATTGAGTATGATGACAGATGTCCTCGGGCCTGATATGTTTCATGTCGTCAGATTTATATACGAACCTGGCAAGAAGCAGGAGCCGGCTTCATTGTCCCTCCATTTGACCAAAAGAGAAAAGGAGGATATTCTGAATGCCTGGTATTTACCCCAAAATCAGGCCGCTCTGCAGGAAGTGAAGCGGCTTTTTGAACAATAGAAGGAGGTATATGGCATTCCTCGATACCCAAGACTACGGATGATGGCCTCAGGAGTTGAAGTATGCGTCATGCCGCAATCCCCCACAACGTTATACCCTAAACATTTCAACATTTCACCGAAAAACCTACTTCCGGAATGATAAGCCCGCCTTATGATGCATCACTTCTTCTGCGCTGAACTAATTTCCATAGAATCTATTTATGGAGCAGAAGAAAAGAGCATATGAAAAAAATCCAAAGAAACGTACTGGCATCAGCCATTGATTATGCGGAATACAGAATGCAGGCTGACCGGGATGTTGCATTGCCGGATGCAGAAAAGTCGGATCAACAGCAACTAATGGCGGACTATACCCGCCAGAATGTACAACGGATGAAACGTTGGGACAGAACAATTACATTAAGTCAGGAGACATCGGAACGTGTACAGCTCATTTCGAGACCTCTAATAATGCTTGCCTTGACAGAAGCCTGGTGTGGTGATGCATCACAAATTATTCCCGTGCTGGAGAAAATAGCTCAGGCTGATAAAAAATTGGAGCTTCGTCTGATCTACCGCGACCAACATCCTGACATCATGGACGCATTTCTGACTGCTGGTAGCCGTTCCATTCCCAAAGTCATTTTTGTAGATCCTCTTACCACCGATGTGCTGGGCACGTGGGGTCCAAGGCCAAGTGAAGTCCAGGCGATGTTTATGGATTTTAAAAGTATGGAGGCGAGCTTGCCCGAAGATGAACGCGTCCAGTTTCACCAGAAGGCAATCGAATCCCTCCATAGCTGGTATGCCCATGACAAGGGTAATCGCATTCAAATTGAATTCATGGTTGCACTCGGGCAGGCTGACAATCTAACGGTTGGCACCACATTATAGCAGTAATTGGAGAAAGGGGAAGGAGGTTTGACCGCAGACTTTAGCTGGTG
>JBBQMA010000069.1:0-9291 GCA_038328415.1 Chitinophagales bacterium
CCAAATTTAACCAGGTTTCATAAACTTACGACTGGATCCGGCATACCTGAATTGGTGACAACCAATGTATTGTTTGGTATAGGATCCGTCCATGCTAATCTGGAAGCTTTAGATGCAGGAGATATTCCATTATTCTACACCTATAATTCTTCAAACCAACTTTTCAATCTTCTGATTGGGGCGCAAGTTGGCAGTCAAAAGCATCACTGGAAGAACGTCCATGGAAAGTTGGTATTTTTATTAGTCCTACAAATCCGATTTTAGTCTTTATGGGGGGTGTTCATTGTCTTAGAAGTATAGATGGTGGTGGATCTTTCCAGCGATTTAATGATTGGTGGGACTATTATAATGATGTTGAAGTTAAACTTCATGCCGACATGATGTATTTTCAGGAGTATTATTAACAAGATGGTGCGCCGTTCATCCTAATCAGTAATCATGGGGGTCTAAGTGTTACCTATGATGGTGTAACCGTTAAAAACCTGGGATTGCAAGGATTAAATGTCAGTCAGTATTATGATGTGGTCACGGACCCCAATGATGAGCTTTATATTTTTGCCGGTTCGCAGGATTAGGGATTTCAACGGGCATTTGACGTTTAGGAGTATGATATCCTGCCTTTTTATCAGGCAATCTCCTGCGACTATGGACACTTAGCGTTTACTGGTTACGGCCAGAATCTATGGATGGTGTATCCGGGAGGGTGGATTACTTTTTGGAATAGCCCTACTGGAGGGGGTGTTACAGCTAGTTGGGAACTTGAACCCGACGATGAAAGTGTATGGATTCCGCCTCTTATTTCGGATCCGGATCCTGGGAAAAATGTCGTCTATCTTGCCGGTGGAAATACAAATGGTGGCAGTGGTTCTCATATAATTCGACTTTCAGTCGTTAATAATCAAATTAAAAGTGAGCAATTGCCATTTGATTTTAAGGCCTTTAGTGGTGGTGAAGTAAGTGCCCTTGCCTTTTCCACATTGAATCAGGAACGATTTTATGCAGCTACAACAAACGGCTATTTTTTCACATCAAATGATAAAGGCCAAACATGGGATTCATCTATAACGATCCTTCCGGGAGGATAATATCTTTATGGTGCGGCCATTTTACCGATAAAAATTGACCCCGACAAAGTCTATTTCGGAGGAAGTGGCTATTCCAATCCAGCTAAGTTTGTTTCAAATGATGGAGGTTTATCGTTTGCCAGTCTAAATGAAGGTCTCCCCCTACCCTGGTAATGGATTTGGCTACTGATGCAAACGAAACTATGCTTTTTGCAGCAACGGAATCAGGACCTTTCGTTTATTTACTTTCTTTAGAGAAATGGTTTTCCATGGCTGGCTCAGTTGCCCCACTGCAACGCTATTGGAGCGTTGAATATTTGCCCTTACAGAACAGGGTTCGATTTGCCACATACGGGAGAGGAATTTGGGATTTTGAAATTGAAGAATCTGTATCTGCGGAAAATCACACACTCGCTGATAAAAAAGAATCATTACCCATTTGGCCTAATCCTTCAAACAGAGGTGAGATAGTTAGGATTGATCCAAAACCATTCGTAAACGGTCAGGCATTGGCCATTTTATACACATTGGAGGGTGTAAAGATTTGGTCAAGTGACTTACTAGTCAACCAAGGAAGTCTATCTACGTTAACGTTGCCTAGTGATCTACTGCCGCAGAGTTATATACTTGCGATCCGACAAGGAACACATTGCAGTGGAACAAAACTTTTGATCATGAACTGATCTACGCTACTATTTGTCGTCTTTGTCAACTGAACGGATTCTTGGAGAGCGTTTTTTCCATCTTATAATGAGGGATGCCTACTTCCAAAAACATTTCCGGGTAAAGGTTATAACCCAAAGCGAGATAGAACGGTACAGCATTATTCCTGGCATGTAATACAATGCGTTTGGCACCTGTCATGAGCGCAAACGCTTCACTACAATTGACCAGAATCCGACCCAGTCCATGCCCTTGGTACTTTTCAAGTACAGCCACCTGTCTCATTTTTATATTATCACCATCAATGGCGTGTAAAACCAGGCATGCCAGCATCCTGTCCGTCTTACTGAAATAACCCAGATGAAACTGATTCCACTCGGCTTCGAGCTGCTCAATAGAGAAATGGAGTCCTAATGGTTGTCTTAATATCTGATGCCGGATGGCAATGCTCTCGTCATAGTTTGGAGATGCAAACGGATATGTACAGCAATATCCTAATTCATTTTTAAGCATTACCATGGCTAAAGACTTCTTCAACCATAGAAAGAGATGCGTGAAACGCATCATCCTTTATTCCCGTTTCGTAGCCATTTTCTTTAAGATATCTGATCATCTTTTCCATTGGCATATTACCTGTAAGTTCTTCACGTGCCATTGGACAACCTCCATAACCTAAAAATGCGCCATCAAAACGTCTGCAACCACTATCCAGTGCTGCCTCAACTTTTTCCTGCCAAGTTACAGGTGTAGTATGTAAATGTGCACCAAAGACAGCGTCAGGCATGGCAGGAATTAACTGGTTGAACAAATAATAAATATTGTCTGGAGATGAAACCCCAATTGTATCACTTAGTGAGAATATTTTCACACCTAGGACATTGAGTTTTTCGACCCATTGAAGCACAATTTCTGCATTCCAAGGATCTCCATATGGATTGCCGAAGCCCATTGAAATGTAGATGACCAACTCCTTGTCATGCGTTTTTGCAATATGCATGATTGCATGAACTCGCTCTAACGATTCCTTGATTGTCGCATTAGTATTACGTATTTGAAACGTTTCAGATATACTGAAAGGATAGCCTAAAAATTTAATTTCATGATGGCTTGCAGCTTCTTCGGCACCTCTGGCGTTAGCTACTATTGCAAGGAGTTTACTTGGACTGTGTTTTAAATCCAAACCTTTCAAAACCAAAGCTGTGTCTGCCATTTGAGGGATAGCTTTTGGGGATACAAAGCTCCCAAAATCTATTGTATCAAATCCAACTGATAACAGAGATTGAATGTAGTTAATCTTTACCTCAGTCGGTATGAAGGTGTGGAGTCCTTGCATAGCATCTCGAGGGCATTCAATGAGCGCAACGGCTTTGTCTGGATGTAGGGGCATGCTTATCTTTGAGCAGTATCAAAGATATAACCCTTAGCTTGAAATACAAATCGGTTATTGTTTTCCGCGGAATCAAATCTGCTAAAGCCCATTTAGCGAGTAGGTATTTGGATCTTGAATTATAGTGTAATTCGTTCGATTTTTTTTGAGCAAAGTATAGTGGATCCTTAATAATCATAAAGGAATCATCTTTTTTGAGTAGCTGGTGTTACCTTTACATTAAGTCCAAATTTTATGGCTAAAAGAAAGGGTTTGATGACCTTATTAGGTTTTGTTTTATTTTTCACAGGATTTTTATCTATCATACTCGGGATGATAGGAGTTCAGTTTAGTTTCTTGACATGGTTGGATTATTGGGGCAGAGGTTTGGGTTTTTTAATACGTTTAATCATGATCCTCACGGGGATAGTTATCATTATCCTAGATCAATCAGATGCGGAGGACTAATTGATGAATGATTGCTAATTATCTGGAAGCATACCTATGAAGATCGCTGTATTTCCAGGGTCATTCGACCCAATAACTCAAGGACACGTAGATCTTGTACTCAGGGCTTTGCCCCTTTTTGATAGGGTCATTGTAGCAGTCGGTCAAAATGCTCTTAAAAATTATCTTTTTGAACTTGAACAGCGTAAAACCTGGATTCGCGCTGCATTCACAGGGGCAGAAAGTGTTGAGGTGAGTCATTTCGATACACTCACTGCTCACTACTGTCGGGAGGTAGGGGCTAAATATTTACTGCGCGGGTTACGGAACGCTTCAGATTTCGATTATGAAAAGACCATTTCTCAGATAAACCATATTGTCGGGGATGGGATAGAAACCGTGTTTCTAATATCACAACCAGCATATTCTCATATTTCCTCTACAATAGTACGAGAGATAATTAAGGGTGGCGGCGATGCAACCCCCTTTTTGCCAAAGGCATTGCATATTCCGGTCACAAAATACTTTGAGCGCATTAATAAAAATTAACTGTGTCTTATGCCTTTGGGTGAACAAGCATGATTTCTGGCGAGTGATGATTTTATCCTAAGGATTCTGATAACCAATTTTCGAATTTCTGTTGTGGACGACAAGATTGGGTTTTAAGATGGTGATTCCACCTGAGCTTCCTACCTTTACAAAAAAGTGATTGTTTATGTCTAACGCATTTTTTCAGGTCCCCCCTTCTGTGAATGAGCCTGTTTTGTCATATAGCCCAGGATCACCTGAGCGCATAGAAGTCCAGGAAACGATTCAAAAATTGAAGGCCTCAAAGGTTGATATACCGATGTATATCAACGGAAAAGAAGTGCGGACAGGTGTAACCAAAACAATAAAGCCTCCTCATCAATTAAAGGATACATTGGGGGTTTACCACAAGGGATCAGGTGAACATGTCGAACAAGCTATTTTGGCAGCACTCGGCGCAAAAAGTGCGTGGGAAAGTATGCCGTGGCAGGATCGAGCGGCCATATTTCTAAAGGCAGCCGATCTTCTTGCCGGGCCCTACCGGGCTAGGATGAATGCAGCAACCATGTTGTGTCAATCGAAAAACATTTTTCAAGCTGAAATTGATGCTGTGGCTGAACTAGCGGACTTCTTCCGTTTTAATGTCACCTACATGACTGAGATCTACAGTCAGCAGCCATTAAGTCCGGCTACCACCTGGAATCGATTAGAGTATCGGCCTCTTGAAGGTTTTGTTTTTGCGTTAACGCCCTTCAATTTCACTTCAATTGCGGGCAATTTGCCTTCGGCACCTGCGCTAATGGGTAATACCGTAGTATGGAAACCTGCAGAAACTCAGATTTATTCTGCCGCCATTATAATGGAAATCTTTCAGGAAGCAGGCTTGCCGGCAGGAGTAATCAATCTTGTATATGTTGAGGGTCCGGTCGCTGGAGGGGTTATATTTAATCATCGAGATTTTGCAGGATTGCATTTTACCGGAAGTACGGGTGTCTTCCAAAACATGTGGTCAACAATTGGAAATAACATTAAAAAATACAGGTCATATCCTCGAATTGTAGGTGAAACTGGGGGTAAGGATTTTGTGATTGCCCACGGCAGCGCTGATGCTAAAGCGGTTGCAGTAGGTCTGGCTCGGGGTGCTTTTGAATTCCAGGGGCAAAAATGTTCGGCCGCTTCAAGAGCATATATCGCCAGCAGTATTTGGGAAGAAGTTAAGAGGGAACTGCTATTGGATGTGGGGTCTTTTAAAATGGGCAGTCCTGAAGATTTCAGTAATTTCATCAATGCGGTTATAGACGAACGTTCATTTGACAAAATTGCAGGATATATCGATCAGGCTCAATCGTCCTCTGATGTCGAAATCATTGCAGGAGGCAACTATGATAAAACGGAAGGCTATTTCATTGAGCCAACGATAATATTGACAAAGGATCCAATTTTTGTGACCATGTGCGAAGAGATTTTTGGTCCGGTGCTCACAATCTATGTTTTTGAAGATGCCGCATATGAAGAAACTTTGGAATTGCTCGATAGTACTTCTCCTTATGCCCTAACGGGTGCTGTATTTGCCCGTGATCGTCAGATTATTATTCATACGATGGATCGGCTGAAAAATAGTGCCGGAAACTTTTATATAAATGATAAACCTACAGGTGCTGTTGTGGGTCAACAACCGTTTGGTGGTGCACGTGGCAGCGGGACTAATGATAAAGCTGGATCTATTCTCAATTTGTATCGTTGGGTTAGCCCAAGAGCGATAAAGGAGAACTTTGTTTCCCCTAAAAACTATCGATATCCATTTCTTGGATAATCAATTACTTTCGAAATATAATTGCCCTGGCCATGAAGGTTGGGGCTTTTTTGTGGCGCATAGACGCTAAACAAGTGCTATTAAATCAACTATTTCTTTAGGTTTCCTCATCGCAATACAATAGGTCTCCTAGAAATCTAATACCAACTGGATATAAAAAGGGCCCGCATACAGTCCGTCGATGTAGCAGGCCCTTTTAATATGATGGAATAGAATTCCCGGAGGATTACCTCATCACCTGTAACTTGTTTGTGATTAGGCCATTTGGGGTTTGTACTTTAACGATGTAAAGTCCATTTGCCCAATGGCTTGTTACCAGATTAAACTGAGGAGAGTTTATGTTTGAAATAGCGTACACGTTTACTCCACTGGCAGTAAAAACTTCCAGCCGATCGATATTACTTCCATCACTGGTATATAAAGAGGTAATTTCTGAAGCGGGATTTGGATAAAGTAGCATTGAAGATTCAACTGAAGTCTTAGGTTCGCTGTAATCCGCATCCAAGTCTACATGGATCACTTGATCCGGATAATAAAGGTATTCGCCTTTACTATTCATGGAGGTTATATTTTTAACAGTAAGATCAAATTTACGACCTATTAGTGCCCTGGTCAATGGTGGTTTTGCACCTTCAATGTCATCAACGATAACAAAACCGACAGGACCATAACCAACACTACCCGATCCATTTGTCTTGGTATAGCCACTGTGGATGATTGTATTGTCAAGGCGTTTAAACATTTTTAATGTAGGAATCTGTCGGGCAAACCAACTATCATCATAGTATGTTACGCGCACATTTTTATCTTCAACCTCAATGACATCTGCAAAATCAATTTCAAATGTAAACCCATACGCGTCATAGGCAGGTTTGTTTGATAGTCCGTAAAGGACATCAAGTATTATCAATGTGTCAGAAGAATAAAGAGCTGGGTCACGAACGAGGAAGCGCAGATCAACGTCTGTGGTCAGTTGATGATTTAGAGTAGTTGTTACGCGGTGTGTTTTTAGATAGGAGTCACTAATTGCGGAGGTATCCAAAGCTGTAATCAAACCATCGCCATCCGTATCTAAATGTTTGAGATCTAAGGATGAAGGTGTCCAAGGATCCTCCCACTCATCGGAAAAGTAGGGATTCCATTCAGTGCTTAGGGTGTCCCGGTCAGGACCATATGTCCCTAAACCATATCCGATAGCCAATAGATCACGTACATTGACGACACCATCGTTATTGGCATCTCCAGGCCATACGCAAGCATCTAAACACTGTAAATCATTGGGATTAGGATTAGGGAGAACATGGATTAGAAATTTGACAGTTTTACATACTCCATTGACACAGTACTTCACTTCGAACTCATCAAAGTCATCACTAAAACCATTATCGGGTGTATAAACAATCATATTGTACCCTGAAATATTTTGAGATTCCAAATTAATGGTTTGCTGATCATCATAAATCTCAGCGGTACCAAATAACGGTTCCACTTGCATGTCAAACGCCCAAGGTTGAGCTGGGGGACTGTAGTGGATAACTAAAGGTTTGCCAGCTAAAGTTTGAAGCGAATATGTTGGGAAACGCGGGTTGAAATCATCTACATTTATTTCCACATTTCCTTGTTCTACAATAATGCCATAAGCAGGGGAACCTAAGCTATAGGTGAATTTGGCTATTCCTCGGAAGTTTTGATTGGGGGTATAGTTAAATTGACCATTTCCCAAATAGACGAGTGTTCCTGAAGAAACTTTAATTGAGTTGGGGTAAATTACAGTGTATGAGCCTACATCATTATCTAAAACGTTGAAAGATATAGGTGTATTCACATGAGTATAATAGGAATCGTTCAATGCAAAACGCCTATCCTTCAATGTATTGAATACATTTATAATAAATACTCGGGTATACGTTGTGCCGTTAACATCTTTTTCAACGACAAATTGGTCATCCCCATAGAAGTCAACGTCCGGGGTATAGGTGACGACATCATGTACAAGATCAGTAAGGTTTCCATGTGCAGGAGACTCAGTCAAATCGTCATAGCCATCGAGGCGAAGCATAATATCCTTGGGGGAATTCTTGGGCAGTTGTATGACAATCGTATCGGTAATTAAAGGATCTGCGGTTGGTTTGACAAAAATATTAATTGTTCCGGTAGCACAAATATTTTCGTTGTTGCAGCACGTGTAAACGATTTGAGCATTACCTGAAAATCCTGGAGAAGGAATAAATTCAATTTCATCATTTACGATCTGAGCAGTACCAAATCGCTCAACAACCATGGCTGATAATTCAAGATTGCCCGAAGTGGAATTGTCGTTGCTCAATGCGTCAATGGAAATTGAAACGTCTTGAGGTGTAACGACATAATCTGTATTGGCTACAACAATGGAAGGTGCAACCAGAAAGGCAAAACCGATATATTCGTGAGAGCCATTGAGTTTAGGTGTGTATTCAACGAGTATAGAATCTCGTCCTACAAAATTATTCTCAGGGCTGTAGCGCAGTTTTTTCTGTCCACCACCAAGATCAATGATAGCAGAATATTTAGCATGTGCAGGGGCCTTTACAACGGTCGTAAGGTTGAAGGTTATGTAAACATGCTCAAAAGTATCAGTCTGGAGCACCTTGACGGGCGCAAATGGCCTGACTGACTGCGACCAGCCCGCAAGCGGGACAAGAAGCATTGCCCAAAGGCAGGTTCGAAATAGAGATACATTCATGGTGACGGACTTAAAATGGTTTGGGATTGCTTAACAAGATACAAGGTTATTCTGTTCAGCCGCAGCAATCAAGAACTGATATTTGCCGTTGTGAAAAAGAAAAATCGTTGCGAATCTAGTTATAAACTTGATTTTGAGGTACTTGTAATAACATGGCAAGTCAAAAAGTGCAAATTATTATCTACTAATGTAATACTTTGCACGCTTGTTAACGTTAATACGAGTAAATACTAACTCAGGTTTCAAGCAATCACGATGCAAAATACAAAAGTTTTCACAATCCTGCAGTACTTTAATCGGTACGAATTGAATAATCTTAGAAAATTTGTATTGTCCCCCTACTTCAATGTAAATGAGGATTTGATGCGTTTGTTTGATTTGTATCAAAGTCTTATTGACAAACCGGAAACAGTCATGTCAAGGGAGGAAGCATGGTCTTTAATGGTTAATGACGGTGATAAGCCATATGACGATGTCAGATACAGAAAGTACAATAGTGATCTGCTTAAGCTTGTAGAGGGCTACTTGGCACAAAAGGTATATGAGGAAAATCCCATAAGGGAAGCAAATCACCTTATTGAGGCAGTTAGCAGGCGTAAAATGGTAAAATTATACAATACGGTGATGAGCTCCGCGAGGCGGTTGTCGGACAGACAACACTATAAATCGGCACAGTTCTATTACTACA
>JBBQMA010000070.1:0-9277 GCA_038328415.1 Chitinophagales bacterium
GGATGGATTGTAGGGCACATTGTCCGGACTGTAATCCGCCGGCCGGTTGTCGGGTCCGGCATATATACGGAACAGGGCAAAATCGCCTGTATGCCGTGGCCACACCCAGTTGTCTGTATCCGATCCAAACTTGCCGATTGATTCGGGAGGAGTGCCTACCAGACGTATATCACTGTAAGTAAGCGTGATGTATAGTAGGTATTGATTGCCATAATAAATCGGACGAATGAAATGCTTTTCATCGGCCTCCATTTTAATCTGTGGTTCATAGTCTTTGATATTTTTATCGATCCGCGACTTTCGTTGTTCTTCGGTCATGTCAGAAGTGACCCCCACTAAAGCTATTGCCGTGACATCTTCGATCCGCCTAATAATCGTTACTGTTAAGCCTGCGTTGGGAAGTTCCTTTGTTTTATCGGCAGCCCAAAAGCCATTTACCAGATGATTGTGCTCTAATGTGCTATGCGATTGGATCTGGCTGTATCCGCAGTGGTGATTGGTCAATACTAAAGCATCCTTACTAATAATACTGGCGGTGCAGCCACCACCAAAGAGCAACACGGCATCTTTCAAACTGCTTTTATTGACCGAATAAATATCCTCTGCGCTCATCTTCATACCCATCTCCTGCATTGGTCCTTCAATCTGTTTGAGCAGATGGGGCAACCACATCCCTTCATGAGCTTGGCTTGCTGTGACGAATAGCGATGTAAGAATAAAGAGAAGGGCCTTACGCAGGATCATAGCTGGATATGTTCGTGTAGAAATAAATAACCTCAACCTAAAACGGATTTTGCGAGGATTGTTCACTCCAAAGATAGGACAAAGTGATAAGAAGATGCCGGCAGCCGCCATCACCACGTTGCAGCCCGGATGGAGGGAAGGTTGACATATCCATTTAAAGTGGCCGACAGGCTGTCTGCATTCGCTGGTTTCGGAGGCTACCAAAGGTGGAAATGAGCAAAAATAGAAACGTTAGGCTTGATGCGATTTTCTTAGAGGGGGAATAATTCGGATAGGTGATTTGGCCGAAATAAAAACAGATCGTGTAGTAAGAGAGGGTTTGTAAAATGGGCATTCAGGAATTAACCTATTTCACGAAGAAGATCCAGCGGTAAGTGATCGTTTTAAAGGAAGAAAGAAATCACAAAATAGATGAGCGCCCCCATGGTTGCAGAAGCAGGAATAGTAAGCACCCAAGCCCAGATAATCTTTTTGGCCATGCCCCATTTCACGGAGTTGATCCCATTGGTGACACCAACACCCATGATTGCACCTGTGACCGTATGTGTGGTGCTGGCGGGTATACCTGCGAATGCTGTACCAAAGAGGGTGATTGCCCCGGCAGTTTCGGCACTGAAGCCGCTGGGCGGTTTTAAGTCGGTCAGATCTACTCCCAATGTTTTAATGACTTTCCAGCCACCCAGTAACGTTCCCAATGAAATAGAGGTATAACAAGCAATGACCACCCAATTGGGGACATCCATCGCACTAATGTATCCCGTCGAGAAAAGGAGAACCGTAATAATACCCATTACTTTTTGTGCGTCATTACCACCATGCCCCAAACTGAAGGCGGCGGAAGAAACCAACTGCATTATTCGGAAAAACTGGTCGATCCGAAAAGGATTGGATTTTCTGAAAATCCACTTAACGGCCACCATGAGCAGATAGCCCACCACCATGCCTATTAGAGGCGCTAAAAAGATAAAGATGAAAATCTTGATGAGCTTATCCGCATTAAAAATCATTTCACCGCCGTCGTAGAGTCCGTATTTCACCAGACCAGGTCCCAGGATACCCCCAATTAGGGCATGAGAAACACTGATCGGAAGGCCATAAGCGGTGCAGACCCAAACCCATATCATTGCTCCGGACAAACTTGCCAGAACCAGGTATTCAGTGGCGAGTTCCGGGCGGAGGGTTTTTCCTATCGTATCGGCGACATGGGTGCCGAAGATGAACATGGCCGCAAAATTGAAAAATGCTGCCCAGGCTACGGCTGCATAGGGAGATAACACCTTTGTGGAAACGATGGTGGCAATAGAGTTTGCTGCATCATTCATGCCGTTGAGGAAGTCATACGCAAGCGCAATGACTATGATCCCGATGACAAGCAGGGTCATATCAGGCTATTTTTATCGTAATGGTATCCAGCACATTGGCCACATCTTCCGCCATATCCGTAGCCAGCTCAAGCGCAATGAGTGTCTCTTTCTGACGAATGAGATTGATCGGATCCTTTTCTTCCCGGAATAATCGGGACATACCGTTCACAAAAATACCGTCTGCTACATTCTCCAGTCGGTTGATTTCAACACACAGCTCCTGGATCACCTTGATCTTTTTGCGGTTATTCAATAATTTAACCGCCTGCATGATCAGATTTGCGGATTCGGCAATATTCTCAACCAATGGCTTGTATTCCGGTGGCGGCACGAGCAGATTATACATGTCCAGGCAATAAGCGGACAGGTTGATATGATCCAACACGTCATCCAATGACTTGGCCAGAGCATGAATATCACCACGATCTAAGGGAGTGATGAAGTTGGTATTCAGCTCTACGAAGATGTCATGCGTGATGTCGTCTCCGACATGTTCAAGATCATCAATAGCGAGTATGAGTTCTTTGCGGCGAACGCCAGGGGCTGTTTCAGCGAGTTCGAGGAGCAACAATCCGGCAGCGTTAAGATTGTCTGCCGCCTTGTTAAAAAGATGAAAAAACTTCCGGTCCTTAGGAACCATAAACTGTATAATACTGTCCAGACTCATGATCGCTTGGGTTATTCGCTTGAAGGGGGTAGCAAAGATATTTTACCTGAGCGGAACCACTCTGTTTTTCAAGATTAATTTTTGGTTAACTCCACAAAACAAAACCCGAAGCACAGATGCACTCCGGGTTTTTATCATCTCTAGAGGTAAAAGGGGTATAACCCATCTCGTTTGCCTGGCAGGATCTAATAGCGGTAATATTCCGGCTTGTAGGGTCCATCTTGGGGGACACCAATATAAGTAGCCTGATCATCGGTCAGCACATCCAGCTCAACACCGATTTTCGAAAGGTGCAATCTGGCCACCATTTCATCCAAATGTTTAGGCAGGGTGTACACCTTGTTTTCGTACTGGTCGCGGTTCAGCCACAGTTCAAGTTGGGCGAGTGTCTGATTCGTGAATGAATTTGACATCACAAACGACGGGTGCCCGGTAGCACAGCCTAGGTTGACTAGCCGACCCTCAGCGAGGATAATGATATCCTTGCCATCAATGGTGTATTTATCCACTTGTGGTTTCACTTCTACCTTGGATTTGCCGTAGTTGCCGTTCAGCCAGGCCATATCAATCTCATTGTCGAAGTGCCCGATGTTGGCCACAATGGCTTTATCACGCATGATTTTGAAATGGGAACCGGTCACTACATTTTTATTTCCGGTAGCGGTGATTATGATATCAGCCCGTGGTATGGCATTGACCATTTTTTGCACCTCAAACCCGTCCATAGCTGCCTGTAGGGCACAAATCGGGTCTATTTCAGTAACAATTACTCTACAACCTGCGCCTTTCAGGGATGCTGCACTTCCTTTCCCTACATCACCATATCCTGCAACGACAGCTACTTTACCGGCCATCATCACATCGGTAGCCCGGCGAATGGCATCGACACAAGATTCTTTGCAGCCATACTTGTTGTCAAACTTTGACTTCGTGACAGAGTCATTTACATTGATAGCCGGCATAGTCAATGTGCCATTCTTCATACGCTCATACAAGCGGTGAACCCCTGTAGTGGTTTCTTCACTCAGCCCACGGATGCCGTCTACCAGCTCCGGGAAACGGTCGAGAACCATATTGGTCAGGTCTCCACCATCGTCCAGGATCATATTGAGCGGCTGGCCATCGGAGAAGGCAAAGAGTGTCTGTTCAATACACCAGTCGAACTCTTCTTCATTCATTCCCTTCCACGCAAATACGGGGATTCCCGCTTTTGCAATAGCCGCAGCAGCATGGTCCTGAGTGGAAAAGATGTTACATGAAGACCAGGTAACTTCTGCACCTAGTTCGATCAGTGTTTCAATCAACACTGCCGTTTGTATCGTCATGTGCAGGCAACCAGCAATAAGGGCACCTTTTAAGGGCTTTGTCTGACCATACTGGGCACGCAAGGCCATGAGTCCGGGCATTTCGGCTTCCGCCAGTTCGATTTCACGGCGTCCCCAATCGGCAAGTGCAATATCTTTTACCTTGAATGGGAGCTTTTCAACAAGAGTGGACATATGATAACGTATTTTATTTGCAGGGATTAACGGTTGAACGGCCGTTTTGTTTACTGCATCAAAAGTAAGGAGATTCCGCTAAACGAAACATGAAGCCTATTTAAAGTGGTCAATTCTTTCAGTTACTTATTGGTCAGATGCGATTAGCCTCCAAGCTAAACTATTAAGCAACCTATCTTTGGGGTCCGTGCAAAACCAAAACATTAAACTTATCCGTGATGCCATCAAGGGTGTCGAGCAGGACTATACCGGCATGACAATCCGTCGCGCCATTGTTTTGCTGTCCATTCCCATGGTCCTTGAGATGATGATGGAAAGCCTGTTTGCGGTGGTTGATGTTTTTTTTGTAGCCAAGCTGGGCACCCACGCGGTGGCAGTTGTAGGTCTGACAGAGTCGGTCATGATGCTGGTGTATTCCCTGGCAATCGGATTAAGTATGGCCGCCACGGCTATGGTTGCCCGACGGATTGGGGAAGGTGACCGGGAAGCGGCTTCAATGGCTGCCGCGCAAACATTATGGCTTGGCATTGGCATGTCTGTTATCCTTGGCATTGGTGGATATTTTGCTGCGCCACACGTACTGGCACTGATGGGTGGAGAGCCGGAGCTCATCCGACAAGGACAGGGGTATACCCGGATCATGTTTGGGGGCAATGTGACGATTATGCTTCTCTTCCTGCTCAATGCCGTTTTTCGTGGGGCAGGAGATGCCAGCCTGGCTATGCGTACATTGTGGCTGGCCAATGGGATCAATATTGTGCTTGACCCCTGTTTGATCTTCGGACTGGGTCCATTTCCGGAGATGGGGATTGAAGGGGCTGCCCTGGCTACCGTTATAGGGCGGGGCACCGGAGTTATCTACCAATTGGTTCACCTCTTTACTGGCAAAGATATCATCCGGCTTTCGGTGCGACACTTGACTTGGGTTTGGGATATTGTCCGCAAGCTTTTTGCCATTGGTGCCAATGGTGCCGGCCAATTCCTGATTGCCTCAGCCTCCTGGATTTTTCTCATGCGGATCATTGCCGATTTTGGTCCGGATGCACTCGCAGGATATACTATTTCTATCCGTGTGCTTGTATTCACTATCCTGCCGGCATGGGGTGTAGCCAATGCCGCATCCACACTGGTAGGTCAGCATCTGGGTGCCAGACAACCCGGTCAGGCGGCACTAGCCGCGTGGTTGGCGAGTAAGTATGCTATGTATTTCATGCTGATTGTTGCCATCTGCTATTATACTTTTGCCACACCGATAATCGGGCTCTTTACGGATGTACCCGCCGTCATCGCCGCCGGCGTAGAATCCTTAAAAATCATCAGCCTAGGCTATATTTTTTATGCGTACGGCATGGTTCTTAGCCAGGCATTTAATGGTGCCGGGGATACCCGAACCCCGATGCTGATCAATCTGGTCGGTTTTTGGCTGATCGAGATACCACTCGCATGGACACTGGCAAAACCATTAGGCATGGGCATTACCGGCGTTTTCATAGCCATTGCACTTTCAGAGAGCCTTGTAGCCATCGGTTGTATTTATCTATTCCGGCTCGGCCATTGGAAAAAAACCATGGTGTGAGGAGGACGGAGGACGGACGATTGTAAATTATGACCGCAGCTTCAAGGCGGAGGAGTTGTTCGTTGTTCGTTGTTCGTTTGAAGGACAGCCATGAACTTACAAACAACAAACCCTAGGGCTTCGCGGCGGTAGGCAAGCCTCATGGCCTCATGGCCTTATGACCTCCTAAACACTAAACCTACCTGTTTCACAACGGTAGGCAGGCATTTCAACGTTTCAACGTTTTCCGGTTCTACGTTTTCCGATTCTCCGATTCTACTTCCTACCTTTCTACTTCCTACCTTTCTACATTCTACAATTCTACAATTCTACAGTTCTACAATTCTACCGTTCTACAATTCTACCGTTTCCATTCTACAATTCTCCGATTCTCCGGTTCTACGAATAACCTCAACCTCATAAACGCTTCAACGTTCTCCGATTCTCCGATTCTCCGAATAACCTCAACCTCATAAACGCTTCAACATTTCAACGCTTCAACGTTTTCCGTTTCTACGTTTTCCGATTCTACTTTCTACATTCTACAATTCTACAATTCTACAATTCTACAGTTCTCCAGTTCTACAGTTCTACAATTCTACAATTCTACAATTCTCCGATTCTCCGATTCTCCGAATAACATCATAAACTCTAAACCGCCTAAACACTAAACACTACCCTCATAACCTCCCAACTCATAATCTACGAGCTCCACAACGGCCTCATGCCCTTGTTTATTTGCTTACCGATTCAAGGACCACGGCATATCCTTGTCCCACACCGATACACATCGTCACGAGAGCATATCGTGCGTTTCGGTGTTGAAGTTCCAACGCCGCCGAGTGCAGGATACGGGCACCCGTCATGCCCAGCGGATGACCCAAGGCAATGGCGCCACCGTTGGGATTAATGCGGGGGTCATCATCAGTGATACCGAACTGGCGGGTGCAGGCCAAAACCTGGGCAGCAAAAGCCTCATTGATCTCCAGGATATCCATTTGGTCGATGCTGAGTCCTGCTCTCTTTAGGGCCAGTAGTGAAGCAGGTACCGGGCCGATACCCATTATCCGTGGCTCCACACCGGCTACACCGGAACTTACGATCCGGGCCAGCGGACGAAGACTGTATTTCGATAAGGCGGCTTCCGAGGCGATCAGTACGGCCGCAGCGCCATCATTGAGGCCGGAGGCATTACCGGCTGTGACCGTACCGTCCTTTCGAAAAGCAGACTTTAATGCGGCCAGTTTTTCGATGGTTGTATCGGGCTTTATAAACTCATCCTGATCGATGATCAGATCCTCTTGCTTACGGCGGGAAACGCACAAGGGAAGAATCTCTTCGGCAAAGCGATGATTTTCCTGTGCTTTAGCAGCTTTTTGCTGGGACCAGGTGGCAAAACGATCCTGATCTTCTCTGCTGATGGCATACATTTCAGCAAGGTTTTCTGCCGTCTCACCCATGGCATCTGTCCCGTAAAGTTCTTTCATACGGGGATTAATAAATCGCCATCCAAAGCTGCTATCGGCCATTTCCGCATCTTTACCAAAAGGGGTGGATGTCTTTGAAATGACCCAGGGCGCGCGTGTCATCTGCTCTACCCCGCCACTGAGATAGAGATCCCCTTCACCGGATTGGATCGCCCGGTAAGCATGGACAACCGCAGACATGCCGGAGGCACAGAGCCGGTTGACCGTCTCACCGGGAACAGACCAGGGCAGGCCGGCCAATAATAAGGCCATCCGTGCCACATTCCGATTGTCTTCACCAGCCTGATTGGCGCACCCAAAAATAACATCCGCATACGCCTCTTGAGGAACAAGGGGATGCTTTGCTACAAGGCCTTTCAGGACATGGGCCGCGAGATCATCAGCACGTATACCGGAAAGGAGGCCGGTGAATTTTCCTATGGGTGTTCGCACCCCATCCACAATAAAAGCAGAGGCCATTGGTGTTATTTAAGAGGTCAAAGATAGCCGTCAATGCGGAATTTATCGATTTAACCATTTTCAATTTCAAGCGTTATGCTGACAATGAACCGAATAACAATGAAATCGATCTTCTTCCTTTTATGGGGTCTGTTTTCTGTCTTGGCGCTAGATGGTCAGGAGATTCGTTTCTTCGTAAAAACCTCATCGGATACAATTCTGGCCGGTCATCTGGTACACATTACGTATGCCATTGAAAATGCGGATTTATCGGGTTTTGTACCCCCTGAATTTAAGGGTTTAACTTTAGTCAATGGACCGCAACAAAGGTCGTCCATGCAGTCCATCAATGGCGTGGTGCGGCGTGAGGCCAGCTTGACCTATCTCTTTGCCGCTGAAGCACCCGGAGAGGTCATTCTGCAACCGGCTCAACTTATCACCAAGGGAAAGACGGTTGAAAGTCAACGTCATTCAATATGGGTATTACCCAATCCCAGAGAAAAACCGGATCCAAATTTTCCCGGATGGCGGCCCCGGGACGATCAACCCGCTCCAAAAGATTCCATGCAGGAGATATTGCGCCGTGGAAGAAAGACTCACCGACTTTAATCCGTACTGTTTATTCAGCAAAGGCGTTTCGAAATGCATCCATTTCGACTACCGTCAACCATGGGTGCCTGGTCCAATAATTTTCCAGGGTATCCAGACAAAATAAGGATCGTCCTCGGTTGACTTCTTCCAGAGAGAGCAACGGATCTATCGGCACAAAGTAGGTGCGTTAGTCTGAAGGATTGCGCTCGTGGAACCATTCACCAAAACTCTGGCAGACATAGTCACCTGTCAATGCGGTCCTCGGGCCAAGTGACCTTAGTTTTAAATCAGCGGATAGTGTATAAACCCGATTTTCACTCATACCAATCCGGTCCAGTTGATATAAAATGACATGCGCATTAAAGAAAGCATTTTGATGGATAGCATCCAGAACGTAGGGTATAAAATATTCCAGTGTTGGCCCATCCATATGGTAGAAGAGGATGCGCATGTTTTCACTACCTGTCAATCCAATTTCCCGGTAATGGGGCAATCGATCTAAGCGACGTACGATTTTTTTTAAATCGATGGTATTTAAGCTGTCCGCAATATTCATGGCCTGAACATCCGTATACTCCCCACCACGGAAAGCCTGATCGCGTTCCTCCAAAATAGCTAGTTCGGCCAGCAATGTGGAATCGAGCGGCACAAGATAGTTTTTGCGCAATGCATTGGTATCCATACGCATGAATTGCCGATCCACATCGAGGCCCTTGCCCAGATGGTCCCAGAGCCTGCGGTACTCATCCGGTTCAAGTCCGTGGCGAATGCCAAATGCCATAAATTGGCTGAGGGCAAGGGTATCATGTACACCTGCAGCGCAGGAGATCGCATCGAGTACAGAACTGATATTGGTGATTCTCTGATCGAAAGCTATATTATAATACAGGATAGCAGAATCCGAAAATATGCCGGTGCGATACTAGGCTTCT
>JBBQMA010000071.1:0-9086 GCA_038328415.1 Chitinophagales bacterium
TATTTATTGAAAGTTGGTTCAATTACAAGGTATTCTATGTATTATTGGGGATGTAATGAAAATGTTCAGTCGCGTAGGTCTTTTTGGAATTGGTTAAAAGATAATTGGGCATCAGTTGGTGCATTTGACCTTGTTGGTGGATTATGTTGCGGCGGAGTTATTGGCGCTGCGATATCATCTGGAGGGGCAGCAGGAGTAGGCTATGCATTAGATCTAGGTCTGTAAAATGCACGTTTAATCATCTCATTGCTTTAAGGTAAGAATTATTTCTACTTCTTCAAAGTATACATTAACTAAGAGAAGAATTTTTATTTAAATATTTATGCCATATGAAACAACTTATAGCTTTCCTTTTAATTACTTGGTCTATACCTAGTATTGCTCAAAATGTTACATGGAGAGAGGCAAATTATAGTGTTGGCTTTGGCAGAACAGGATTTTTTGAAAATCCCAGGAATGAATCTTCTGTATTCAACCCTTATTTAGAGTTTGACCTTTCCTACTGCCAATCTTTATATCAACGATTAGGCGTAAAAACCAGTCTGACATATACTAATCATTGGATAAATACAAGGAATGATTTCATCCAGTCCAATGGATCAACAGTTGCAATCGCCCAATCCAATGACCGTCATAATGTCTATTTAAGAAATAATAGATTAGCCTTGGGTATAGGCCCACAATTCTTACTATTTAATTCTTTTAATAAATTTACTTTTATCAATTTTGGATATTCAATAGCATATTCTTTTAATAATAAATTTCAATATACACTAGAGAACGATGATAAAACCTATGCGATTGATCTGGAGAAAATTGTCAATCCTTTCAGGCATAGATTATATCTTGAATTAAATGTGTTAAGTCCAAGAAAAATGGCAGAAGCTAATTCTCATATTCTCCGGTTATTGACCGTAAGAGCGAATATGGATCTAAATGGCTATGCTGATAACGGTGTTTACAGGCAATTCGATGTCGGATTTTTATTTGGATTCTAACATTTCCAATTCCAGAGCCACAAAATTATAACTGTATCTTTTCTGCTTGCTGCAATATCCTCCAGCATTCGCTGAGGTCACTCACCCCGTCCTGAGGATGCTGCGTCCTCAAGGCGATGATTAGCTTGCACTTCGCATTTCTTGTTGTTCCAATTGCGAGAATCCACATCACGCCAATTATGGAGTTGTGGGTTTGACTTTAACGGTTGAAGAAGGTCGAAAGTCGAAGCTGAAAGCTCCGTCATCCCCTGCCATTATCCCGCTATCACCCCACGAAAACCTGACAACCCTGACAACCTGACAACCCTGACAACTTTAGTGTCGTTGTTCTTTTGATCGAAACAACGAAACAAGACATTGCGTATCAGTCAAAATTATTCTTCATTCTAAACATTTTGGATAGTAGTGGTCCGCGCTAATCCTTTACTATCCAATGAAAGTCGGCGGTGACTAATGATCACAAAGGCTGACTTCTATATAGAATCTCTACCCTTCAATCGACACAAGGACATCTACATTTACGAAAAGCTTAAGGGACATAAAACCAGGAACTCTTCTAAATGACGAAAAATGAATATCTTCGCTAAGAAGATGTTCACAGAGGACTAATGATTACATCGGCAAATTCATGATATGAATCGGGACTTTCGTTGTTCGCCAAAACCCTGATTCACGGCGACCACCCTCTACGCTTGCTTGTGCATGGTTCGGCAAAAACATTGATTATGAAAAGGTATCTATTTTCAATTTTTTGCCTTTGCTTGTTCATAGCACATGCAAAAGCACTGGATTTTTATGTCTCGACGACGGCAACAGGTAATGGCAATGGCAGTATCGAAAATCCATGGCAACTGCAGCAGGCACTCAATAGTCCAGCGGCTATAACAAGTCCGACAGATACCATCCGGATATGGATCCGGGGGGGCGTTTATTTGAATATGTTTAATAGCCAAACCTCCTTTAATTGTTTTACAAACGGTACCGCAACTTCACCCATTATTTTCAGGAACTACCAAAAGGAAAGGGTGACTATCGATGGCCAGCTACAGTACAGTTTATATTTAGGTTATGACAATTGCAGTTATACTTGGTTTTGGGGCTTAGAGGTCACAAATTCTATGTCCACGGACCGAAACCACGATATCCCCGGAAGCATTACCTGTTCTGCGGAGAATATTAAATTTATTAACATGGTTGTCCATGACACGGGGAGTGGGTTGGATACCTGGAAAACTGCAAAAAATACAGAGGTTTATGGATGTATTTTATATCATATTGGAAACAATCTTGATAATAATGGCAATCTAGAAGGTCATGGACACGGCATGTATGTGCAAAACGATACGGTCGGCATCCGAATGCTTCACAATAATATTATTTTTAGTACTTATGGGTATGGTATGAAGGTATGGCAGACGACCACTACTTCAGCCATTGGCAATCTAGATATTCGGAATAATATTGTTTTTAACGGAGGCGCCGCTTCAGACAATTTAGGCGGTGTTGGAAATAATTCCCGAACCCATAATTTTTTTGTGGTTTCCAATAGTGTGAATAATCCAGTTACAAATACCGTTATTAAAAATAATTATACGTTCTCCGGAACAAATACACCGCGCCCTCCGGTGAATGCCTTCGGCCTGAATTATGGCGTGACCGGCATGACCCTGGATAGCAATTTTCTGACCGGCCAGACCAGATTGGGTTTTAATAATACCCCAGTATTTGATGCCTCGGTAAAGGACAATCATATCATTGCCGGCATTCCCGTCGTTTACGGCTACTACTTGTGGGGATTCAATCCAGTAGATTTCCCTCAAAACTCTTATCTGCCCACACAACCAACCAGTGGCCTGGACTATTTTGTACTGCCCAATAAATATGAAACGGGGTTGTCTCATGTGGTCATTTATAATTGGTCCGGCGCCTCAACGGTCCAGCTAAATTTATCGAACGTTGGCTTATCTCCTGGCGATAGTTTTGAATTGGTCCAGGCGATGGATTTCTACAATGATATTATCGTTGATACGTTTCCCGCAATTGGCATTATTAATGTACCCATGACCGGGCATACCTTTGAGCATGCCGTTGGTGCTTCCAAGCAACCGGTCTCCCAATTTCCTGAATTTGGGGTATTTATTTTGCGCAAAAAACAAACATCTGCAACGACGGGTATATCGATGATATATGCTGGGGACAACCCATGCATCGCGCCGAATCCATCTAACGGCAAATTTACTTTTAATTCCAATGGCCAAAGTGATCTGATTCAGGTTTTTACCCTTCGAGGGGAAATGATTTATTCACTCGGAGGCAGTTCAATGCCGACGTCACTCGATATCGACTTAACCCCATTCGGGAAGGGGGTATATTTCTTGAAAAAAATAGAAAATAATGCACTTCAGACGTACAAGGTAGTTATTGAATAATACGTCTTTGTTGACCTTTTCCGAACCATACCGGAATCACTATTTTTCATTTCATACACCCAATAGGCGCTTTTTCATATCCACGGCTGCCAGAGCATATCCCCCACCGGAAGCATCGATAAAATGCAGATGGTCTCCGGTCTCCCGATTACCAATCAGGCAAGTCATCAGGGAAGATTTGGCCACATGAATGCCATAAACCAATTCACCACGGGCAAGCCGATCAGAAAGCCATCGCTCGAGAGTTTCCCGCTGTTGTGCTGTACCCGCCAACACGAACCGAAGCGTATCATCAAATTTGCGCCGATCCGTATTGGCGACTACTTCGCGTTTATATTTACGGTAATTCGTTCCGGCCAGACTGCCTCCGGTCGCAATGAGTATCCAGCCGAGGAGGACCTTCATTCGCAGCATAATAGCATACTGCCAACAGTTTGTTTTGGATTGCAAATACGTTCGAATAGCCGTTTCCCCATAGAGGTCCCGCAAATTAAACGCGAGGCGCATATTTTTTTCGGTCACCGGATGGTTTTGGTCATCGGCTCCATAGGATTCGCCAATTGCAGCACATGCTTCTTTATATAGCGCGTCATTGGTTTTTCTGTCCTTCGTTATGGCCTGGATTAAGAGGGCTACCGTTTCATCTGAAGGGCTCGGTATTTCCTGCCAGCGACATTCCAAGCCTTCACAATCCGGGGCGCCGGGATTACCGGCGGATATCACATAGGGCCTTCCTGCTCCTACATCCTTAACCAATGCCTCTGCATAAGCTAGTCCGCCTCCAGTGAACATGGCCTGAACATAATTCGGTGATACTTGGTGCCGCGCCACCATTACCCGATGGCCCGCAGCTCGGATGGTGGATATGGGCACGGCACCTATCCGCAAACGGATATTAAATTGATCCCTTCCCATGGCCGCTACAGAGGCCAATGCCTGTTTCGCCGCATCCAATGCAGCAAAGGCAACACAAAATGAAGCGCCATCTCCGCCAAAAACAAAGGGTACTTGTGCAGGCCGAACCGCATTTATTACCGAAGCAATGGCAGACACCCCGACCAAATTCACCTCCTTGTACCGCCCTGCACGAATGGCCTCTGTCGAACCCGCCACATCGGCGACCAACACGTACCAATCCTCCGGCACATCCACATATCGACTAAAATCCGTGATGTCATTGAAATGCGCTATGATGGGTAATTCCGAATAGGACCAATTCATTCCTTGCCATTTATTCTGCAAAATACAGAATAGACCGATGCCCGTGAAATAAATTTCCTTAGTAGGCAAAACGCCAATTTATCCTCTTTCTTGGTCGCGATGATCTGATTTGTCCTATCAGGTTCTTTCTAATACGCAGCATTCCTAACCACTTCCTTCCAGGACCACCATCTGCAATCCTTGCAATTCCTGTAATTCCTGCAGTACCCTCCGGCATTCGCGGAGGTCACTCACCGCATCCTTAGCCACCAACAGGTGATGGCGTGATTCCTTGATGGTCAGTCCAAGTGCGGTACCTTGTGAAGCAATCACGGCCAATAGATTTTTAAATGCTGTGCTGTCATAAAATGGAGACTTGGGATTCGTGACAAAATAAGCACGCAATTTTTGCTGCTTTAACACCAGCTTTTCAAAGCCCATCTCTTTGCAGATCCACCGCAGTCGCAATCCATCAAATAATTCCATCACGGAATCCGGCAGGGGCCCAAAGCGGTCGCGCATCATCTCCCCATAGGCCTCTAGCGACTCCTCCGTTTCAATACTATCAAGTTCCGTATATAAATTCAATCGCTCCTGAATACTGGAAACATAAGCATCCGGAATATGCATTTCCGCATCGGTATCAATCGTCACCTCCCGCACAAAAATCCGGTGAACTTCATTCTCTTCCTGGAACGTATCCGCAAAGTCCTCTTCCTTCAGTTCCTGAATCGCTTCATCGAGGATGCGCTGGAATGTTTCGAACCCAATCTCGGATATAAATCCACTCTGCTCTGCCCCCAGCATATTGCCCGCACCACGGATATCCAGGTCCTTCATCGCAATGTGAAACCCACTGCCCAAATCACTGAAATCCTCGATTGTCTTGATCCGCTTCCTGGCCTCAGGTGTCAAAACCGACAACGGTGGATGGATCAGGTAACAGAAAGCCTTGGTATTGGATCGACCCACCCGCCCGCGCAACTGGTGCAGATCGCTCATGCCATATTGGTGCGCGTTGTTGATAATCATCGTGTTGGCATTGGGGATATCCAGTCCCGTCTCGATGATATTGGTGCTGACCAGCACATCATACTGTCCCTCGATAAATGCGGTTAGCGTTTTCTCCAGCGAATCTGCTTCCATTTGCCCGTGCGCGAAAGCGATGGATACATCGGGACACAGTCGTTGCACCAGTCCAGCCACCTCGGCCAGGCTTTTGACGCGATTATGCACAAAAAATACCTGCCCGCCGCGGTTGACCTCATACAAGATGGCATCCTTGATAATTTGTTCACTAAAAATCCGCGACTCGGTGTGAATGGGCTGCCGATTGGGTGGCGGTGTGCGTATAATGGACATGTCCCTGGCGGACATGAGCGAAAATTGCAGGGTCCGGGGTATGGGCGTAGCCGTCAAGGTCAGGGTATCGACATTGACCCTTAGCCCACGAAGCCGCTCTTTAGAAGCGACGCCGAATTTTTGTTCTTCGTCCACAATCAGCAGTCCCAGATCCTTAAATCCCACATCCTTGCCGAGCAAGGCATGTGTGCCGATAATGACATCAATCTTGCCCTCTTTAAGATCGGCAAGAATTTGCTTTTTATCGGCGCTGCTGCGAAAGCGGTTGATATAATCTACCCGGCATCCAAAATCGCTCAGTCGCTCCGAGAAGGTACGGTTATGTTGCAATGCCAGGATGGTCGTCGGCACGAGTATCGCTACTTGTTTTCCATTGACGGCAGCTTTGAAAGCGGCACGCACGGCAACCTCCGTTTTACCAAAACCGACATCCCCGCAAACCAGTCGGTCCATGGGGTGTTCCTTCTCCATGTCCTCCTTCACCTGATTGGTGGCCGTAAACTGGTCGGGTGTATCCTCATAGAGGAAGGAGGCTTCGAGTTCGTTCTGGAGGTAATTGTCCGGCGGATAGGCAAATCCCGGGGCAGCGCGACGGCGTGCATACAAGGCGATGAGATCCCGCGCAATGTCCTTGACTTTTTTCTTGGTTTTGGCTTTCAGGTTCTTCCACGTCTCGGATCCAAGTTTGCTGAGTTGGGGTTCAGTGCCATCCTTGCCGATGTACCGCGCTAGTTTATGCAGCGAATTAATTCCCACATAGAGAATGTCATTATTCTTGTAAATAATGCGCACGGATTCCTGCACATGGCCATTCGTCTCAATTTTTTCCAGACCGGAATACCGCCCTACCCCATGATCAATATGCGTGACAAAATCACCGGGGGTCAATTCGCGCAACATGCGCAGGTTAATGGCCTGGTCACGGGTAAATCCTCGCCGCAGCTTATACGCATGGAAGCGGTTGAATATCTGGTGATCCGTATAACACAACAGCTTCAGCTCCGTATCTATAAATCCCTGATGGATGCCTTTAATGACTGGATGAAAGATGATCCTGGCTTCCAGTTCTTCAAAAATGGCATGGAATCGCTCGACCTGGCGGGGATTATCCGTGAATAAATAAAAGGTATATCCTTTGCTATTATGCTGCCTCAAATCCTGAATCAGGAGTTTGAAATTTTTATTAAAATTGGGTTGTGGCTTGCCTTTATAATCCAGGGACAAATCCGCCTTATACATCGGGGGAAGATGCCTAGTAAATAGCATGGTAAAACGACCTATTCCTTCGAGGATATCTTTGGGAGCAACAAAGGGTTTTTCCCGGAAAAAACCGACCAACTTTTCATCTTCACCAGGCAGCACATCCGGTGTGTATTCTACCGCCTGTTCAAATGCGGCCTGGCAGCGGTCGAGGATAAACCCGGGGTCTTCGAGCCAGATGATCGCGTTTTCAGGCAAGATATCAAACAAGCTGGTTTTTTGCCGGGCATCGTAGCCACGGTGAGCATCGGGGATGATGTTCACCCGCTCCACCCGTTGACGGGAGAGCTGGGTAAGCGGGTCAAAGGTGCGAATGCTTTCCACTTCGACATCAAACAATTCAACCCGATAGGGCCATTCATTACCGTAGGAAAAGATATCGACGATACCGCCCCGGATGGAAAATTGGCCGGGCTCAAAAACGAAGTCTACTTTTTCAAAACCGTACTCGATCAGTATTTCCAGGACAAAATCCATGTCGAGGTTTTCGCCCTTGATGATGCTGATCCGGTTTTTCTGGAGCGCCTCGGGTTGGAGGACTTTCTCAATCAGGGCCTCGGGGTAAGTGACGATGATCTCCGGTATGGCACCGGGGGTACTGATCTGGTTGACGACCTCCGTGCGCTGAAGCACCTGGTGGCTGGAGATCTCGGCGAAGTAAGCGGGCCGCTTGAAGGAGTCCGGCAACATGCGTACCGGCCGATCGGGAAGCAAGTTGTCGAGGGTATTTTGGATGTAGGCAGCCTCTTCCTGGTCTTTGGCAATCCATAGATTCAGCCGAGGCTGTTGCAGGTAGGCTGCGAGCAGGACAAAGCATCCCTGCGCACCAGAGAGATTGGTGAGGGCTATACGACCCACCTTTGGGGCGGCCAGGGTGTCCGTCAGACGTTGCGTCCGCTCATCCTGTCTGTACGTGTTGAGCAGAAGCTGCAATTGATCCACGGCGCGAAAATACGTTGAAAAAGGGGATTGGGATTGATCTGATTTCCACTCTTACCGGATGTATATATTCAGGAATGTATATCTTTCTGTGTTCTTCGGAATCGGGCATTCATTCATATCCTTTTTATAGCTTATTTTTCAAAGTATTATGGCTTCAACCTTTGCAAAACACCCCAAGGCATTGCCCTATCTTTTCTTCTCCGAAATGTGGGAGCGCTTTGGCTACTACCTGATGATTGGCATATTCACCCTTTACCTGAAGGATGTGAAGGATGGGTTTGCCATGAATGAAGCGGAATCGGCGGACTTATACGGCACGTTTATAGCCCTTGTATTTCTGACACCATTCCTCGGAGGCTTGCTGGCTGACCGGTATCTGGGTTATCGCCGGTCAATTATTATCGGGGGCTTGCTGATGGGTGTTGGGTATTGTTTGATGGGCATTCACAGCGTACCGATGCTTTATGTCGCGATGACCCTGGTGATTTTGGGTAATGGCTTTTTTAAGCCTAATATCTCTACTCTCCTGGGCAATGTCTACTCCACCGATGAGCATCGCCACATGAAAGATGACGGGTACAATATCTTTTATATGGGCATTAATATCGGCGCTTTTATTTGCAATTTTTTTGGCGCGGCATTGCAAATTATGCTGGGTTGGAGCTGGGCATTTATGGCCGCAGGTGTCGGTATGTTTATCGGGGTGATCATCTTCATATCCGGAACAAAACATTACCGGGATTTTGATATCCGCAAGGAATTGCATGAAGCCGATATGCCGTTTATAAAAATCGTTTATCTCATATTATTGCCTAGTGTTTTAGCCGGCGTCCTGGGCTGGCTGATCCCGGGAAATGTATTTGGCAGCGATAGCACCGATGCATTTATTCTGGCT
>JBBQMA010000072.1:0-8960 GCA_038328415.1 Chitinophagales bacterium
GGCTCCATTTAAAGCCGATAATGCGGCTAAAAATGCTGAGTCTGCCGGGCTTTTACCTGAAGGGTCCGCACCAAAGTTAGTAATAACAGATGTTTTATCAAACTGGAATGCCGGCTCAGACCCCGGATTGACCCAAGAGGTCAGTCGATGAGGAGGGATATTTTGCGCTTGGAGTGCAACGGATAGGAAGAGAATAAATAGGAAGCAACCAAGTCGGATCGCCGGAAATAAAATCGGGGTTATGAAACGTAGTATGAACATGTCGAATGATTTATTTAGTCCAGATCAAGTACCTTTTTAATATCCCGAATGTCACCATAAATCACAAGTATATCGTCCCGTTCAATAATGGTTTGTGAGGATATGACACCCTGGACTTTTTGTACTCGCTTCAACGTACCAAGGACCGTTTTCTCTTCAACCTGTTTAATCGTGGTGATGACAAATACATTATGGTTACGGCGGAATCCTATTTCTTTGAGGGACTTACCAATGAATTGTGCAGGAGCCCTCGCTTCAACAATATTATAAACGATAGATACTGAAAACGAGTCAATAATACCTTTGATGTCCAACTTCTTTGCCCAGCGTTCTGCCGTTTCTTCTTCCGGATGCACAATTTCATCAACCCCCATAGCTTCAAGGACAGTTTCATGCAACGGTGATACGGCACGACTGATGATGCGTTTTGCCTTGTATTGTTTCATGAGCGCTGTCGCCATAATATTGGCGCCTTCATTTTCGCCGATAGCAACAACAACAATATCTGTTTCAGTTATAGGCAGGATGCTAACGGCCATGGGGTCGGTACTGTCCAGGCAAATGGTGTGGGTCAACCGTTCTTTCAACGATTCAACCTTATTCATATTGGTGTCCACGCCGATGACTTCATGTCCCAGCGAAGTCAGCTTCAAAGCTAGAGAGGACCCAAAATTGCCCAAACCAAGAATAATAAATTTCATAGGAAAGAGGAATTAGTTTATGAGAATTTCTTCGGATGGATATTTGTATTTTATGTGTCGCGCCTTTCGAAAAATAGCGATGAGCAGGGTCAGTAACGAGACTCGTCCCACAAACATGGTAAGAATCAGGACCAGCTTACTTGGCGCGCTCAATGCAGCTGTGATGCCAAGACTAAGGCCAACTGTACTGAAGGCTGAAAAACATTCAAAGGCGATATGGAGCAGATTCTGGTGTTTGTCAAAGATGGTTATAAAAAAAATCGAAAAGCCAATAGCGATAAGCGATAGGGAAATCAATGCAAAGGCGCGACGAATGGAGGACACGGCTATTTCTCTCCGGAAGACTTCCAAGCGGTCTTTATCCCGAGCGATACTAATAAAATTTAAGGTGGCAATGGCCAGCGTGCTTGTTTTGATGCCGCCCCCGGTGGAGCCGGGAGAAGCCCCGATCCACATCAGGAAAATGACCATCATCACTGTGGAAAACTGCATGCCGGTCATATCAACAACGTTGAAACCAGCCGTTCGTGGTGAGGCGGCACTGAAAAATGCAGTTACTAATTTTCCAAATCCATGATGTTCTGCCAGAGTACTGTTAAACTCAAAGCAATAATAAAATATCGTTCCGAATACCAAGAGCAATATCGAAGTCACAATGACGATTCGGGAATTGATAGTGATTACCCACGGAGAGTAAACTCGTCTTTTACCGGTATTCAGGGCATTCCAACTATTTATAACCAGATATTTTAAATATTCCCATAAATTAAAAAGGATGGAAAATCCGATCCCACCGAGAATAAGCAAGGCCGCAATAATGAGTTGAAGTGAATAATTAAATCGATATCCGGACTCATACAATCCATTGGGCAGCGTAGAGAATCCTGCATTACAAAATCCACTGACTGAATGGAATACGGAAAAATAAAGTCTATCCTGCCAAGCTGGAATTAGTGTGAAGTCCAATGAAAAATAGATCAGGGTTGCACCAATGGCTTCGATTAGAAATGTCAGGAAAATAATTTTATAGAGCGTGCTAAATACTTGTGAAATTTCTTTCGTGTTGGTCATTTCATTGAGGACCAAATGATTTTCATAAGAGGATCCGCCTCTAAAAAAATAGGCAAAATAACTTGTAAACGTCATTATGCCAATGCCCCCTGCCTGGATTAAAATGACAATGATGGTTTGACCCAAAGTAGTGAAATAGGAGCCTGTGTCGACAACGATTAATCCAGTGACGCAAACAGCACTGGTGGAGGTGAATAAAGCATCGATTAGACTAATGCCGGATACGGTAGCATTGGGTAACAATAAAAGCAGTGCGCCCAATATTATAATCATGAGAAAGCTAGCAATGAATAATTGGGCTGGATTTAAAAATCTTCGTTTAAATACAAGTCGGACGGTTGAAAATTCGCGAATGAACACCAAAAGGACGGCGGTGTACATTCCGGCATTTTCTGTTGTTGATGGGGTAGAATCGTAAAGTCCGAACAGAAATATAAGGAATAGCGAGAGGATATATCCGCCGTCAAAGAACCAGACTTTTACGCGAGGGCGAGTCTTCAGGTTATAATACCGTAGCACTAACACCAAAATCCCAGAAATAATAGTAAGGTTGGCTAATAATGGAATATTCCTTGCAACAAGGGTGGTGGGAAGTGTAAATCCCAGGTTTGTGATGATGGCCAGCAATGTCAGCATGGCAAACCAAAGGGGAATCCTTACGAAGGATGGAATAAGTAGGTTGTTTCGTTCAGCAATTCGTGTTCTAAGTTTACGAATCCAGGATAAGCGCATAGTCTTAAGAGTGACCATGCAAATGTAGAGCAATTAATGGTTCAGGGTATGGCTAGTTTCCGAAATTAGATTTTAGGTTTGACGATCGTAAAAACCCGACTGATATTGAAGCCAAAGTGGATACCACCATCCATCCAATCACCTGTTGTTTCCGTAATAAAGCCTGGTTCCGTCATGGCTGTCGCATTTGTGAGGTGCAACTGAAAGACGTGCCCGCCGGTCTCAATGTCTAAACCAACACTGACGGCATTTTGATATCTTGAAAGTATTTGGTCGGGCAAAACGTACGTGTATTCCGCATTGAGCGTGACACGGCGACTTAGTCTTTGGCGAATGCCAATGCCCAACGCATAAACATCATTATCTTCAGCAAGTGTTGCGACTAGGTTGCGATGGATTAATGTCGGTGTTAACTGCACAGTAATCCAGTCATTAATTTTTCTGCCGAGTATAAGTTGCCAGGCATAGCTCATTCTGGAAGAAAAATAATTTTCTCTGTCGGGATTCGCCCATTTCAGTGTATTCACGTACATACCTGCTACGGCTGTAAGTGATACTGGCATATTTACATCACCTGTACTTTGTCGAAGGATCCGAAATTTTGCATAGCCATCCAACATTTTCTGGTAGGTACTGCGACCAATTCCTATCTGCAAGCGATTTGTAATGCCATAATCAAGACCCAAGCGAATGGTTGCATTATCCAACCCAAAGAGGTCGTAGACACCCTGATTCAACATGCCAAACCGGTGTCCGATCTTGAAATCCAGCACGCCGGCATGGGTGTTCTCAAGACTGTGACCATTAATGACCCTGTTGGTCTTAAAACTGGCCGTAATATAATTTGTCGTTTTTTCTTCTCCAAGGAGCGCAAGCAAGTCATCATCCTGTGCACCGAGCGGATTTGAAACGAATAAATAAGCGATCAGTGCAAGAAAAGCAAATAAGGGTGTTTTCATAAAAAACTACTTTTTCAGTTCAGTCAATCCTGCTTCAACAGATATGGTAACAATGCGGGCCACTTTGTCTGCTACAACGGACGGAATTTTAATATTGTAGTCTGCAACAGCAACGTCAAATTTAGTCGTTGCCAGAATTTTCCCACCTTTTATTGAAATCTTTGCATCGGTTGCCACTTCACGGGATACTCCGTGTATTGTAAGTGTACCTTTCACCTTTACCGGATAGTCACCATCTTTAACCCACTTTACGGATGTGGCATTCTGAATTTGTCCTTTAAAGGTTGCTTTAGGGAATTTGTCAGATTCCATATAATTTTCATTAAAATGTTCCTGCATTAGGGAACGTTCAAATAAGAATCCTTTTACAAGGACAGCAAATTCTATTGCACCCGTTGACGCATCAATCACGGCTGTTGTGCCCTTGCTGGTTGCATCAATTTTCTCTACCGGAGTACTTGCGGTGAATTGGATTTTACCATCACGGGTAAAATATTTTTGAGTTTGTGCCTGTGTCTGGACCAGAAGTCCGGAAAGGATCAGGACAAGGAATAAGATCTTTTTCATAAATACGTTTTTTAATTGTTAGAAATGAGGACACAACGTGCGAGTTCGACATCCATTATTTTGCCGGTGCATTCTCCACGCAGGGTCACGGTTTGTCCAGGCTGTATGTTCGAGACATTTGCTGTCGATGCTGAATCAAGGCGGCATACCACACCGCCCATCATTCCACCGGCCTCCAAAATCAGGCTTGTTCCACCCTGATCGCTATTTTCGACATTCAGCAGCTTGCCCTGTACTTCGAGTACTTTGCCTATATAAAGCGTCGTGGCTTTTGCTTCATCGGTTTCAAAGGCACTATATAAGTCTGTGGCCGCTATACTCAAATCGGCCTTAATCCCGGACATACTTTCTACCGGTTTATTATACATGTAATATCCGATGGCGCCACAAATGAGGCCAAGTGCCAGAAGGATCAGAAGTATTTTTTTCATTTAGTTTGAAGATTAGTTAGTTATTTGGAGCTCCTGCAGCTACCCAGGATGCTATTTTATCAATCGTACAAAAAGTAAGCTGTGGCTGACCCTGTGGCATTTGGCTGAATCCATTTTCATGGCGGATCGCACCGAGCAAACGAACAGCATCCACTTGCTTTTTTACATCAGCATGTGTATCAAGAATGACGTTTCCAAGAGCCTGACTCGTTGCATGACAAACATTGCAGTTGAGGTCGAAGATGGGCAGGATGTCAGTAGTGAACGACATATTTGTTGTTTCACAAGGTTCAAAGGGGTATAATTCTTCTTCGTTATCATAGTAACAACCGGACCAAATAAGGGCGCTCATACTGCTCAAGAAGATGATAGCGATGAAATGGTTCAATGTCATAAGCTTAATTGTTTTTAGTTCCCTGGGCAATCCAGGCTTCAATTTTGTCAATGTTGCAAGTGGATAATCCATTGCCTGCGGGAGGCATGGATGTGTAACCGGGGAGTTTTTTCACCGCTCCTGTCAGTCTCCCATTGGAGGCTACTAGTGAAACACCTTCAAATGTACTGAGATTTATGTTTCCAGAGGGACTTGAACCGCCATGGCAGCCTGTACAAGTATTTTTAAGTATGGGAAGGATATGTTGGGAGAAGGACATATTGAGGGTGGAGCATCCGTTTGCATCCGCATCGCAGGTTTTATCTAATGCCCCTTGCTGAATCCATTTGCGAATTAAATTTATTTGTTCAGCAGAGAGGGGAGCACGCGGTGGCTGTGGCATCCGTTTTTCAGGATCTGTTTCATTGATGGATTCCCATAGGTCCCCCTTTAACTGACCGGGTTTGATGTCCGCGGTCTGCATGACCTTGGCATATGAGGTCAAGTTGACGCCTTCCTTTGGATTTGAAGCGCTGTGGCAACCATCCATAGCACAGTTAGAAACGAGGATTGGCAAAACCTGCAGGTTGAAATAGACGGAGTCGGCATTACATGGGATCCCACCGGGAGTGACAACGGTTGTATCATCAGGAGGAATGTCCATATCGATGATCGGAGAATGCTTGCAACCAGATTGGAAGATAAGGTTAAGACTAACAAATATGATTATGCCTATAGCTAATCGAATAGATTTTTTGATCGTCATGTTACAAATGTAAGCTGCAAGGGTAATGGGTCAAAATAGTTCACGCTGAAGAGGTAATAGGGTAGTATGAAACCGTAATTTAGACTACTCGGGATGCTGGTGTTCACCCGCCAGCCAATTTTTAAACTGGGCAGATCGCTCGGTACTTACAATAATTTCAGAAGGAGCTGCCGGTTCAGCTATGACTTTTATTCGTGCTTTGCTGTGCATGTGCATTTCTTTTATCGCCTGAATATGTAAGATGAATTGCCTGTTAAGCCGAAAAAAAACGGTTGGGTCGAGTAGTTTTTCAAGCTGTTCCAAGGTAATATCCAGTGGGAAACGGCGTCCTACTCTGGTCATAACAAAAACAGATTTTTGTTCGGTGTAGGCATAGGCTATATCGGCGACCTCAACGACGCGGATAGTAGCACCTAAGCGCACCAGGAACCGCTCCCGAAAGTCATGTCCGGGCTGTCCTCTGAGAATGGCTTGTATTTGCACCGGATCAGGCAACAAGGATTGTTGTAAATCTTTGGCTCGCGTGAGGGCCTGTGACAGTTCATCAGCTTTGAGTGGTTTGAGCAGGTAGTCCAGTGCCTGTACCCTAAAGGCTTTCAACGCATAGGCATCATAGGCGGTTGTAAATACGATAGGACAGGAGATCGTGACGGCATCGAAAATAGGAAAACAAATACCGTCGGCAAGTTGGACATCCATAAAAATAAGATCGGGCTTATGCGTTTGGAGCCAGGTCACACTGGTTTCAACACTATCCAGTATTTCCATGACTTCAATTGTCGGATCTTCCCGATGCAACATATCCTTAAGCCTTTCAGCGGCAGTAATTTCATCTTCAATGATTAAAACCTGGAGTGCTTTCATAAATTCAATATTAATGGTACAGTGACACTAAACGAAGTGTCCGATTGATTTACGGTTACTGCCCGACCACAAAGAAGCTGATATTGACTATCCAGATTGTGGAGACCAATTCCGGTAGAAGGTTCGGACATATGTTTAAGCTGTCTATTGTTTTCAATAATCAGTTCAGTTGCTGAGCGATAGATGCGAACGGTAAGTGGCTTGGATCGGGATACTACATTATGTTTGACCGCATTTTCGACTAATAATTGTAAGGTCAATGGCACAACAAATCCCTCTGTATTTTCCAGATCAATGATTAATTTAAGGGCAGTCCCAAAGCGGCGTGTTAATAATTTTCCATAGTGTTGGATAACCGTAATTTCTTCAGCAACGGGAATCAGTTCCTTTTCGCGGTAGGCTAAAATAAAGCGAAAGAATTCTGAAAGTTCTTCAACATAGTGAATTGCTTCATTGGCGTCCTTCTCGATGACAGCCAGCAAGCTATTAAAGCTATTAAACAGAAAATGTGGATTAATTTGACTCTTTAAGATTTCGAGTTGCATTTCGATCCGCTCTCTTTTTATTTTGGCCTCCTTAGAAATGCGCCGTTCTCGAGACTGTATAACGAAATAAATTGCACTCCCCATCGAAAGAAATAAAATGATCAAAAACCACCATTGCAAATACCAGGGCGCTGCGATCGAAAAGGGGACGATTACCTCCGGCTCATCGGTAAATAATTCATTTTCGGAGGATTGGAGGTGTAATTCATAGGTTCCTTTTGGTAAATTGGAATAAATGACTTGGCGATCCCTTGTCTCCTTCCAATCTCTGTCATACCCTGCCAATTTATACCTGTACTTTACCCTATCCGGATTAGTGTACCATAGGCCACAAAATTTGAATTTAAGATAATTTTGATCGGCATGTAAATGTTCGCCTGGTGCAATCGAGCGGCCCTCCAGAAGACTAAAATCCAAAATAACCGTTTTAGGATGAATTTGTGGTGTTTGGAGTAGGGTGTTGTAACTGTAAATGCCGTTGTCACCTCCCATCCATATCGTACCCGACCGGTTATTGGACAAGGCATTCAGGTTGGGCGAAAAGCCATCCAATCCCACACCTTTATCATAATATACCAAATGTCTAGTCAGCGGATCCAGGAGGGCCAGCCCGGATGGATAGGAGATGATGATATTCCCATAGATATCTGTAGCAAGTCCCATTATTCCGGAGCTGGGTAAACCGGATTTTAAAGGCAATGCACTAAATGACTTCCCATCAAATTCCAGTACACCTCTATCCGGTGAAGACAACCAAAGGTGGCCCCTGTGATCTTCAATAATCGAATATACACTGTGCAATGCTTTTCCTCCAATCGCACGAAATGTATGGACCGATCCTTTTGGATCCATTCGAACAAGTCCATTGCCGTCTGTTCCAAACCAAATACTGCCATCGCCTGTCCGATAGGAACAGTAAATAAATTGACTGGACAATTCATCCTTATCTGCCAGATTTTGAATTAAATCTTCTTGGCGTTTAATGAACTTCCAGGGCAAATAAGCGACGCCTCCCAGGGTTGTCAACCAGATTTTATCGACTACTATGCGCAACGACAATATGTTGCCATTTGTCAAGCCGTCCCTTTCTGTCAGGTGATCAATATTTTTTGTTTTTGGATCAATTCGGAATAACCCATCGCCAAAAGTGCCCGCCCAAATAGCTCCGTCAGGACTTTGCCCAAGGCATAGAATATTTCTTCCGAAAAGGGCAGTTGGCTTTTCCGGCCAGCTCCACCCACAATTATTTTCGTGATGCAGTAAAAATAAACCTTTCGGTGTGCCGGCCCAAAGATGTCCATCTTTATCCTCAAGTATGGATTGCACATTATTAGTCGGACCGGCAACCTTTCTGATTTTGGCCGTGATAGATATTAAACCATCGGCAGGCGTGCAAATCCAGATATTGCCCTCTGAATCAGCCAGCAAATCATTTATTTTATTCTGGCGTTTTTCAATAGAACAGTCAATGCGCGATATTCTTTTATGGCCGATATCAAACTGTAGCAGACCTGCCTGATCAGTACCGATCCAAAGTTCCCTACCGGGGAATAATGCCAAGGATTGAATAGGTCCATAAGTCCAATGAGGAAAGGGGATCATCGTTGTGCCTGCGGCAGGATCAAAGAGCGCTATACCGCCATCAAAAAATCCAAGCCAAAGAAGGCCCTCCGGAGTAGGCAGAATTACC
>JBBQMA010000073.1:0-8841 GCA_038328415.1 Chitinophagales bacterium
TTGACAGTGGATTTGAGGAAGGGATGGAAGTCCCCATTTATTACGACCCGATGCTTTCCAAGTTGATCACCTACGGTAAGAATCGGGAAGAAGCAATCCAAAAAATGAAGGAGGCCATTCTTAGCTATGACATTGAAGGTATACCCAATAATCTTGCATTTGGTTATTTCATCATGAACCATCCGCTCTTTGAAGAGGGGAATTATGATACTCATTTTATAGATGACCACTTTCGGCCTGAGATGATTTCGTCACTAAGAGAACCAACGGCAAGAGCAGCAGGAACACTTGCGGCCTGGCTTCATCATGAATACGGAAATCGGTTACATATACCCTTTGAACATAGCGATGATTGGTACAATAATCGTCGTTGAGAAAACTATCTTTTACAAATGTTTAATGGATAGCCTTATATCTACTGGGCAGCTGATACAATGGCAGCAAAAGTGGTAAAGTCCAGGCTAGCTCCTCCTATCAAACCTCCATCAATATCCGGGCATGAAAATAATTCAGTTGCATTTGAAGGCTTAACTGAACCCCCGTATAAAATGGGTAGCCGTTCAGCAACTCCCTTTGAAAACATTCTGGCAATATGAGCCCTAATGAATTGGTGCATGGTTGAGGCGTCTTCTACGGTAGCTGTTTCACCAGTTCCAATAGCCCAAACGGGTTCATACGCCACAATCAAAGAGCTGATTTCCTCCTCAGTGAAACGGCACAGGGCTTCATCCAATTGATTAGAAATCCGATAAAAATGTTCTCCCTTCTGGCGTTCAGTGTGTGTTTCGCCGACACAATAGACTGGTTTAAGATTACATTTAAGAGCCATCAGAATCTTTCTTTTTAGAAGTTCATTGGATTCCATAGCGTATGCACGACGTTCTGAATGACCAATAAGTACCCATTCAACACCAACATCCGCAAGCATATGACCTGACACTTCACCTGTAAAAGCACCCCATTCGTTCTCATGCAGATTCTGGGCACCCAAATGGATCGAAGTCGTCGTTAATCTATTTGCCAGGCAATGAAGGCTTGTATACGGTGCAAAAATGGCGATTTCAGCCCTGGAGGATTCATGGATCATATCAACTAAGCCATCCACCCAATTTAAAGCTTCCCGTACCGTTTTATGCATTTTCCAATTTCCGGCAATAATTTTAGTTCTGATTTGCATGAAACTTATGATTTTCATTCAAAAGTAGGCAATACTCAACGTAGCATTTCACATGGTTTGGAATACTTCTGGTAAAAATTAATATTGAAGTAGTGGGAAAGCCATTAATTTTATTGGTTTGAACTATGGAATTTGGACGAGTAGATCAATTGACGGATATTTCTTTCCATTTGCCGGATGATAATCCTGCCAACAAGTTATCTTTTGCTGACAGGCAACTGGTGGATAGGTCGATTTATATTGGATTGACCGGTTGGGGGGAAAAAGCCTGGCTGGAAAATATTTACCCATCAGGCACTAAGCCCAATTCTTTTCTTCGATCATATGCCAGATCCTTTAATTGTGTGGAATTGAATAGTACTTTTTATGGTATACCTACTGAGCAAGTCATAAACAAATGGCTGCTAGAAACGCCTGAAGAATTTAGATTTTTCCCAAAGGTTTGGCGTGCTATAAGTCACCGGCCTATATTGCGTGCGCAGGATAGTACTTTCCAAGTTTTCATTGATATGCTCTACCAATTTGGCAATCGGGTGAAAGCCAGTTTTTTGCAATTACCTCCTGGATTTGGCCCTTCTCGATATTACGAACTAGAATCCTTTATTCATTGCTGGCCTATTGAGCATAGGTTATTGATTGAATTCAGGGACAGACAATGGTTGGAAAACGAACCAATAATGGACCTTATGAAAAGCAGAAGGGTTGGACTTGTCATTACGGACGTGGCTGGACGTCGAGACCTCATGCATATGCGAGTACTGGGCATGTCAACCCTGATTAGATTTGTTGCCTGTGGGGACTCTTCACTCGATCAGTTTCGATTGAAACAATGGGAGGAGCGCTTAGAAAATTGGTATTCACGGGGACTGGATTGGATTGCGTTCTTTTGCCATGAACCTCAAAATGGATTAGCGCCTGCTTTGGCAAGGATGGCAAAAAGTATTCTCAATCAAAACGATAACTTCATTATCCCGAAGATCAAAGATATTCTTGACTATGAAACAACACAAAAGAGCATCTTCGAAACTTCCTGATGATCGGTTTATCCACAGGGACATCAGTTGGCTTTCGTTCAACGAAAGGGTACTTCAGGAGGCTGAGAATTCCGAAAATCCGCTTCTTGAACGGATCAAGTTTATGGCTATCTATTCCAATAATTTGGATGAGTTTTTTCGGGTTAGGGTGGCCAACCAACGCAATCTTTTAAGGGTAGGAAAGAAGACTAAGGCTAAACTTGAATACGATCCAAAGCTTTTGATGCGACAGATACGATCTATTGTGAATGCCCTACAGGAGAAATATACCCGTTTGTTCAGTGAGGAGCTTATCCCTGCATTGAAAAGGCATCACATTCATTTTCTACGACAAACCAATCTAAATCAGGACCAGGAGGAGTTTATAGATCAATACTTTAACAACCACATGTTGCCTTTTGTGCAACCCGTTTTGCTCGTTAAAAAGAAGATTCGGCCTTTTTTGAGTAATGCAGCGCTCTACCTCATAGTCGTGCTAAATGATCTGGAAAAAAGTATAGACCCCAGAGCCTATGCTATCATTAAAATACCGTCAGATCATCTACCTAGATTTATCCGATTGCCGGATCAGGGTGGACATAAGTTTTTGATAATGATTGATGATATAGTGCGAAGGAGCATTCCTTCCCTCTTTCCGGGCTATACTGTAGTAGAATGTTATTCAATAAAATTATCAAGGGATGCGGAGCTGTATATTGACGATGAGTTTTCAGGGGATCTCATTGAAAAAATTCGAAAAAGCCTGACAAAGAGAAATATAGGGCCTGCTTCGAGGCTGGTTTACGATAGAGAAATGGATAGTGAAACACTATTGTTTCTTAGGGAAATGTTTGAATTGGAGCCGATTGATCTTTTTCCGGAGGGACGATATCATAATAATATGGATTTCTTCCGATTTCCTGATTTTGGAATGACACATTTGCAGGTACCCGCACTGTTGCCATTAAGTCTTCCCGGTTTAGAAGAAGGTGATAATTTTTTCGAACAGATTCGAACCAAGGATCGGCTAATCAATCCACCATATCATTCTTTTGAGTCGGTAATTCGTTTTTTTGAAGGCGCCGCTACAGACCCAGATGTGACACACATTAAGCTGGTACAGTATCGTGTTGGCTCCCAATCACGGATCATGAATGCTTTAAAACTTGCGGTAGCCAATGGTAAGGAGGTTGCAATTTTTATAGAAATAAAAGCAAGATTTGACGAAGCAGCAAATCTAACGTGGGGAGAAGAATTGGAACGTCACGGCGTAAAGGTAAATTATAGTTTTCCTGGCCTAAAGGTCCATAGTAAACTTGCTATGGTACAGCGCATAGAAGGAAACAAAACACATTTTTATACCTATTTGAGTACTGGAAATTTTCATGAAGGAACAGTCAGGGTCTATTCCGATATAGGCTTATTTACGGCAGATGAACGGATCTCTTTAGAAGTTGCCCGAATATTTACGTTTTTGGAGACCGTCCAATTGCCAGAGCGTTCTTTTGAGCATTTATTGGTAGGTCAATTCAATCTGGTTGATGAGTTGACACGACTCATTGAAAACGAAATAACAAACGCCAGGCGAGGTTTGCCAGCCTCTATCTGCCTAAAGCTGAATTCCATTCAGGACCCTGATTTTATTGACTTATTGTATCAAGCATCTATGGCCGGGGTCAAAATCCGTATTGTAGCCAGGGGTATTTGTTGTTTGATACCTGGAAATGCTGAATTCAGCGCTAATATTGAGGCGATCAGTATTGTCGATCGGTTTTTGGAACATTCTCGTATTCACATTTTTCATAATAGTGGCAACCCGTTGGTTTTCCTTTCTTCCGCAGATTGGATGACGAGAAATCTGCACTATCGGATAGAAACAGCCTTCCCGATTTACGACCCTGATTTATGTCAAAAAGTGATAGATATCTTTGAAATTCAATGGAATGATAATGTAAAAGCAAGGATTATTGACGGAAATCAATCCAATAAATTCAAACAGATTAGCGGTGAAAAACCAATGAGAAGTCAATACGAGACCTATTTCTTTCTCAAAAGACGATTGGAATTTTCCTTTTCAAAAAAGTGATGACCTATTGCGCCAATTCATAAGGTGTTTGTATATTTGCCGTCCGAAAGCAGAAAGCTGTTTTCACATTTGCGAAAGTAGCTCAGCTGGTAGAGCACAACCTTGCCAAGGTTGGGGTCGCGGGTTCGAATCCCGTCTTTCGCTCACAAAGGCTTCTGGAACTCCAGAAGCCTTTTTTGCTGAAATAACAAAGTACGTTAGATTGTACCTGATGTTCACTGTAAGAGGCAATATTGATTTCCATGAATGGTTTTATAGTTCTTTGTAAGTAACTTTTCTATTTGCAACTGACTAAGTTCCTGGATTTTATTAGTGTTCTTCTGCTCTGGATGATTTTGTAAGTGTTTACTTTCTGAATACAGGCAATCAACTATCTTTGCCACGCGCCCAGGTGGTGGAATGGTAGACACGAAGGACTTAAAATCCTTTGGCCAGTACGGCCGTGCGGGTTCGAGTCCCGCCCCGGGCACATATTTAACTATTCTGTTTCAGGGTTTCTACCACTGAAAAGCCTTGTCCTTTGGTTAGGAGATACGTTAATTTTATTCTCCTTAACGGCAACTATTTAGTTTTCGATTGATAATCTAGAAGGACAAACCAATTTGGATTCACTGAGATATCTGGCTTGCCAGGATCAATTGAAGGCATATTTTTCCAGGTATTTGTTGCGTCTAAACGCTTTTCCTTTCCATCAATAGTTACTTCAACGGGTATTTGGAAATTTTTAACGTCTGTATTCCAACGATATTGAAGTTGTCCACCACCTATTTCCTTCTTCCATTGAATCTGTAATTTAGGTATAGCTGTGCGGTTTAGGTACTGAGTGAAAAAAGCACTCAAGTCCTGTTCAAAATAATTAGAAAAAAAATTTGTAATATCCATATAATCAACACATTTATGCCTATAAGTTAAAGCTAAGCTTTTCAATCCCGACCACCATTTCTCATCATCAGCGATAATATGCCTCAATGTATGTAGCATTAGTGCGCCTTTTGGATACATATCACTTGATCCTCTCCTGTTAATATTATAGGTACCAATAATCGGTTTGTCAAAATGGACATTTCCCTTTAACCCATTAGTATACCGACAAGCCGCTTCGTATCCATACAGACATTCTATATAAACGGCCTCCAGGTAAGACCCGAATGATTCGTGAATCCACAGATCTGCAATATCATTGGATGTTAGGCTATTTCCAAACCATTCGTGTGCAGTTTCATGGATAATGATATAGTCAAACCATAAGCCCTCTTGGGTTGAAGCCTTTCCTCGATAACCATTCTCATAATTATTGCCATAGGCAATGGCTGATTGATGCTCCATGCCCACATAGGGCGTTTCTACCAATTTATAACCATCCTCATAGAATGGGTATAAACCAAAATGTTCTTCGAAACACGATAGCATAGGTGGAACCTGCATAAACTGTACCCTGGCCTTAGTCAGATTCTCCGGCATCACGAAGTAATCCAGAGATAAAGAATCACCATGTTCATTGATATACCAATCTGTGAAATGGCGATAATCACCCACATTGAAGGTAACATTGTAATTGTTGATCGGGTTATGGACAAACCAGTCAAACCGGGTCCATCCGTCCGATCCACCCTTAGTTCCTAATAACCGACCATTTGATATGGCTCGCAGCCCTGGAGGAACAGTGAGACTTATGGCCATACTGTCTGGTTCGTCAGACTGGTGGTCCTTGTTTGGCCACCAAACACTCGCACCTAATCCCTGGCATGAAACAGCAAACCAAGATTTCCCTTGCTTATCCTTTGTCCAGGTTACCCCACCCTCCCACGGAGGATTTTTAGCTGCAAGCGGATGGCCTTCGTAATAGATGGTAACCTCTCCTTTTTCTCCGATGTTCCTTTTCTTTTTAAGATGTATAAATAGTGCAGCGTGATCTCTTTCGTATTTCAGCTCGCGGCCACGTTCATCCTTGATCGAAAGAATTCTGAGGTTTGCAAAAAGATCAACCTGTATTCTATTCGTATTCTCCATCACATCAAAGACGATTAGGTTACTCCCTTCTATCCATTTTTCTGTTGGATCTAAACGGATATCAAGATGATAAAAAGTAACATCGTAACATGTTCTGGCCGAAGAAAGCGTACCTCTTAACGTATCAGATCTGGAGACAGGGGTTTGGGTCAATGCCTCAAATGTCCAAAATAGCGGCATGAAGCGAACACAAAGTATTAAGAATCTGTGTAAATTGTCCTTTTTGAGCATGGTCTGGTTGATTAACAAATCGTTTGATAAAGTGTATAAGGCAGGTGGGCTTTACCCATGTAACTTTGCACTATCATTAAAACAATTCTCATTCTTATGAAAAATCTTTTTGCAATCGCTTTACCCCTAGTTTTCCTTGTAGCTTGCAACAGTGTTGAAACACACCGTGCAGGTATCGAAACACTTGCTACACAGTGGGACGCAACTACAAACCAGGTAACAGAGTTCGCTGGTACCGTACAAGCTGAGCAGGCTTCTTTCCAACAAAACCTTACTGGTTTGGTTGTAGCTGAGGATGCTTTGGCAAAGGTAAAAGAAGACAAGAAAAACTTGGTTACTGAAGCTTATGCTTCTTTCCAAAATGCAGGTGCTTCTTACGCTTCTATCTCTGCTGAGATTGGCAACTTTGTTGCTACATGGACTGAAAAGGCTGCTGAAGTAAACGCACTTAAAGAAGGTTTGGCTAGTGGCAAACTGGAAGGTGATGTTGCTGCAAAAGTTGCAGAACTAACTACCACTGCTACTGAAGCTGAAGCTCAATTGACTACTTGGAAAGAGCAACTTGAAGCGGCCAAAACGGCTGTTGCTGCTCAACAAACACAGTATCAAACTGTTGTAGCTGAAGTACTTCCTGCGAAGTAATTCATCATCTGACGCTATAAAGGGCAGCTCGTATGACGGGTTGCCCTTTTTTCGTTTTAAAAAATGTTGAATATGGACTTCCCCGAAGACTTTTCAGCTTTTAAAAGACTTATCGATCTGGCTTATCCTATTGGCCTAAACACCCCGGTTTATCCAGGTGACCCAGCCATAACGATCTACAAACAGGCCACTATTGAAAAATCCGGGTATGCACTAAGCCAATGGGATGTTAACTTTCATACCGGAACACATATGGACGCACCTTCTCACTTTATATCCGACGGTGCCTCCATATCAGCATTGGGTCCATCATTATGGATGGGAAAAGCCTTGGTTATTCCTTGTGCAGGAAAAAAAACCATTGGGATGGATTGTATCAATATTGAAACAATCCGGGCAGATGTTGATTTTCTTTTGTTTAAAACCTCCTGGGAATACCAATATGGTACCCCCGCTTACTTTTCCAATCATCCTACTTTTTCCGATGAACTTGGACAGTGGCTCGCGGCATCCCCTTTCAAAGGTATTGGAATGGATATGCCTTCCCCGGATCAGGCTCCCTACCCTATTCATCAATTAATTCTCGGTGCGGGCATGGTACTGATTGAAAACCTGCGAAACCTCGATCAATTGCCCGAAAACAAGTTGTTTCAATTAATTTGCATTCCTTTGCCTATCGAAGCAGAGGCAGTTTGGGTTAGGCCATTAGCAGTATTACCCTTGCTTTGAACCTTTATGAAACGCTATGGCCATCATATTGGCTATCGTTACGATTCATTTGAACCATAACACATGCTAGCTTTTAAATCCAGGGTATTGGCTATTATGACGAAAGGTATTTTCGTTTTGGTCATGCTTTATTTATTGACTATTAGGTATTGGCTCTTTGAGTTTCTTGGACCTTATTATTCAGTTGTTATTATCACTATTAAATTTTTAACGTTTATCATAGCACTTGATATACTTAATGATCTACTTAAGTATTTTTATCGTAAACGAATGGACCTAGCCTCAAAGCAGCATGACAATATCACACTTGGCCTCAATAATATCTATCTCTTATTAGTCTTAAGCAGTAGCATCGTTACTATCACTGCTTATTTTGGTCTTAACCCAAAGGAATTATTTACATCGCTTTCCATTGTCGCAGCAGCTCTGGCAATCATTTCCAGGGATTATATTGTGGACATTATCAGCGGCATGTTCATAGCTTTTTCCAAGGAAGTAGTTATTGATGATTTGATCAAAATTGGTGACCACACCGGAAAAATTGTGGACATCGGGATCAACAAAACGGCTCTTCTTAACGATGATGATGATTTGGTGTATGTGCCAAATCATAAATTTATCATGAATGACATTATCAACTATTCCAAAAGCCCTGTCCGCAAAACGATTATAGATTTCGAATTAAATTATACTAATTTTAAGACAATTGATGATTTGGAATTGGCCCTCTCACAATCTTTGGAGGAATTCAAACCCTACATTGAAAATGATTCATTCAAGCTGAAAATCATTCATCTATATAAGGATGCTGTGCATCTTAAGGTCCAATATGCAATGAATATTACCGATCGTACAAAAACAAAAGAGATACGCAAGCGAACAATTAGAAGGATATTGGCTTTTGTAAATGAACATTCACTAGATCAAAGTTCGCTGTAAATATTGATGAGATT
>JBBQMA010000074.1:0-8819 GCA_038328415.1 Chitinophagales bacterium
GTCATTCTTGCCGGTGAAGTAAAGTCAGAGACTTACCTTGACTTGCCCCAAATAGCCAGGGATGTCATTAACCGGATAGGATATACCAAGAGTGAGTACATGTTTGAGGGTAATTCCTGTGGCATACTTTCGGCAATTCACGAACAATCGGCAGATATCAACCAGGGTGTTGACCGTGGTAAACCGGAAGAACAAGGTGCCGGTGACCAGGGGATGATGTTTGGTTATGCCACTGATGAGACGGAAAATTACATGCCACTGGCTTTGGATCTATCCCACAGGATCCTGATCGAACTAGCCAAACTTCGACGTGAGTGCAATGAAATTAAATACCTGCGCCCGGATGCAAAATCCCAGGTTACCATTGAATATGATGATGATCATACCCCGATCAGGATTGATGCGATCGTTGTATCCACACAACATGACGACTGGATAAAGGAAGATCCCGTCAATGGGGTAGACCAGAAAAGAGCAGACGATGATATGCTATCCCAGATTCGTCATGATATCCAACATATTCTTATCCCTCGAGTACAGGCTCAATTGCCAGCGAGACTACAGGCTCTTTTTGGGAAGAATATCAAATACCATATCAACCCTACCGGCAAATTTGTGATTGGTGGTCCACATGGAGACACAGGTCTGACGGGTCGCAAAATAATAGTTGATACCTATGGTGGCAAAGGCGCACATGGTGGTGGTGCTTTTTCTGGCAAGGACCCCAGCAAAGTCGACCGTTCAGCTGCGTATGCATCGCGACACATGGCAAAAAACATGGTGGCCGCCGGTCTGGCTCGTCAGGTATTGGTTCAAATCTCTTATGCTATAGGTGTCGTCCAGCCAATGGGTGTTTTTGTAGATACTTACGGCACAGCTCAGGTGCCCATGAAAGATGGGGAGATAGCTTCCAAAATCGCTGCTCTGTTTGATCTGCGACCGGGTATCATTGAAAGAGACCTCAAATTGCGACAACCGATGTACTCCGAGACGGCCGCATATGGTCATATGGGCCGTGAATCATATACAACACGTAAAACATTCCGGCGGCCCAATGGCAAAGGTTATGAAGAAATCAGCAGGGAAGTTGAATTGTTTACATGGGAGCGACTCGACAGAGTAGATGATATCCGTGCTGCATTTGGTCTCTGATTAGGTAAAGTACACCGTTTCAAAATGGCTATGATTTACCAGAATCATAGCCATTTTTTATATATGCTTTTTACTGGATGTTCTAGGCAATCTTATCGGTTGAAAGAATGATTCGACCGAATGGAGGAAGCCCAAATCGGTCAACTTTTAATACCAGGATTCTGTTAAAGGAACCATAGAGAATTACACTGGATTTTTACCTTTGCACTCTTATCTTACCAACTATGAAAACGCAGAAAAATACCGGATTTGCCGCCCGTCACATCGGACCTGGTCAAAATGAAACGGAAGCCATGCTCCGCACCATTGGTGTCGATTCACTCGATACCCTTATTGACCAGACAGTTCCTAAAACTATCCGGATAAAAAATGCTCTTGATCTGCCCGAGGCTCTTTCAGAATATGCCTATCTGAAACATATCAAGGGTATCGCGAGCCAGAACAAGGTCTTTACCAATTTCATCGGTATGGGATATAGTGGTACGATTACGCCGCCAGTTATCCAACGCAATCTCTTCGAAAATCCAGGATGGTATACCCAATATACGCCTTACCAGGCAGAGATTGCACAAGGTCGACTTGAGAGCTTATTGAATTACCAGACGATGGTCAGCGATCTGACTGGTTTGCCTATAGCCAATGCATCGTTGCTGGATGAAGGAACGGCGGCCGCTGAAGCTATGGCGATGTTTTTCCATGAACGCAATAAGCGCAAAGTGGAAGCGTCTGTTTTTCTTGTCTCTGACGAGGTCTTACCCCAAACACTTGATGTGCTCGCCACAAGGGCTGAGCCTCTGGGTATTCAGATTAGCATTAAACCGGCAAGTGCATTCAAACTGACGGATAACGTCTTCGGTATACTGCTCCAGTATCCCGGTAAAACCGGGGTGGTTGTTGATTACCAGAAACTTGCCAAAGAAGCCAAAGAAAAAGGAATTTTTCTCACCGTAGCAGCAGACTTGCTTTCGCTGGCCTTGCTGGCTCCGCCCGGTGAGTGGGGAGCAGATTGCGTCCTGGGCAATTCTCAGCGATTTGGAGTTCCGATGGGCTTCGGTGGTCCGCACGCTGCTTTTTTTGCTACCAAGGACGACTTTAAGCGCCAGATACCCGGTCGTATCATAGGTATGAGTGTGGATTTGTTGGGAAACCCCGCGTTGAGAATGGCGCTCCAGACAAGGGAGCAACATATTCGCAGGGAAAAAGCAACCTCTAATATTTGTACGGCTCAGGCCCTGCTGGCCAATATGGCAGCAATGTATGCTGTGTACCATGGTGCAGAGGGCATTAAACGTATTGCCCAAAACGTGCACACACTTGCCTGCGCGTTGAATGATCATTTGGGCAAATTAGGCTACAATCAGGTTAATGCAATTTTCTTTGATACCCTTCGGATCGAAACAGATCCGGCTACTGTGCGAAAAATCAGGCAGGCGGCACTACGTGACAATATGAATTTCTATTATGACAAGGCGGCCATTCAAATCAGCCTGGATGAAACACATGATCGTTTAACTATTGAAGAAATAGCCAGACTGTTTGCCTCCGTTGCCGGCAAAACGTTTACAGCATCAAAAGCAAAAAATGGCGGCGTCATCCCGAAGGCACTCACCCGGACCTCTGCCTTTCTGACCCATCCGATATTCAACGAATTTCATACGGAGTCCAAAATGATGCGCTATCTCAAGCGATTGGAAAATAAGGATTTATCCCTAGTCCATTCCATGATTCCTCTGGGCTCATGCACCATGAAACTTAACGCCGCATCTGAAATGATGCCGGTGAGTATGCCAGAATTTGGTCAGATTCACCCATTTGTGCCTGCCAACCAGGTGAAGGGTTATTACCAGATTTTTGAAGAACTGGAAAAATATCTCTGTACAATTACCGGTTTCACGGCTTGTTCCCTCCAACCGAACTCTGGAGCGCAAGGCGAATATGCAGGGCTTTTGACCATCCGTGCTTACCATCGTTATCATATGCAGGGACACCGGAATGTGGTCCTGATCCCGTCCTCAGCTCATGGCACTAATCCTGCATCAGCCGCGATGATCGGAGCCGAAATCATTATTGTGGAATGTGATGATCGCGGTAACATCGATGTCACAGATCTTAAAACGAAAGCTGAAAAGCACGCCGAAAATCTCGCTGCATTAATGGTCACCTACCCATCGACACATGGTGTATTCGAATCTCAGATCAAAGAGATATGTGCATTGGTGCATGCCAACGGAGGTTTGGTCTATATGGATGGGGCCAATATGAATGCGCAGGTAGGTTTGACAAGTCCAGCAAATATTGGTGCAGATGTATGTCACTTGAACTTGCACAAAACATTTTCCATCCCTCATGGTGGCGGTGGACCAGGCATGGGTCCGATTTGTGTAAATGATAAACTTTCGCCGTTTCTGCCCGGACATCGATTTGCATCTATAGGGGCGAAGACATCGATCAAAGCGGTTTCCTCCGCACCATGGGGAAGTGCCAGTATTTTACTCATTTCCTATGGTTACATCCGTATGCTTGGAGCAGTGGGAGTAACCGATGCCACCCGTTATGCTATTCTCAATGCCAATTATATCATGGCAAGACTCCAGGGTGCATATGAGGTACTTTATGTGGGTGAGCAGGGTAGGGCAGCCCATGAGTTGATCATTGATCTGCGGCCCTTTAAGGCGCTTTGCAGTGCAGAGGACGTTGCGAAGCGTTTAATCGATTATGGCTTTCATGCACCGACTTTATCGTTTCCAGTTGCGGGTACCATCATGATCGAACCTACAGAGAGTGAGAGCAAGGATGAATTGGATCGATTCTGCGACGCAATGCTTCAAATCAAACAGGAGATGGAGGAAATAGCACAGGGTGAAGCGGATCCCGAAAACAACGTACTCCATAATGCGCCCCACACATTAGCTCAGCTTACTTCCAACGAATGGAATTACCCTTACAGCCGAGAAAAAGCAGCCTGGCCCATTGCCTACCTGCGCGAAGGATTCAAATTCTGGCCCGCTATCGCTCGAGTCAATAACGCACATGGCGACCGGAACCTGATCTGTACCTGCCCATCAGTAGATGCTTACAGGGAATAGCTTAGGTACTGGTGATTCGGATTTCTGAAAGTAGAACCTCCCTAAGTCGGCGCAGTATTGCAGGAGTGGAGAGTGTGAATAGAAGGTTTCTAGAAATTAGAAGGGCGGAGGTCTTGATTGGTGATGTTCTGATGACTTAAAAGGGCAACGGTAACGGTAGTCAATGACGCCCCCTAATGCCTTGGGCTGCGCACATGATCCAATGTCTGCGGTCTGCCGTTAAAGAAGTACCTCTTTCTGACCTTAAAATTCTTTCACCAGTTCAAAATTAATCCCCAAACTAAAACCCTGGTTGCTTCCATTGGGACGGATATTATATAAAGCCAAGGCACCTATGCGAAACTGTTCTGCATTGAGCCAGCTCCCATCCAGGATCATACCAGTTTCCAGCCCAAAAGAAAAGTTGGTATTCAGATTTAATCCGGCCCAGAAAACATCTGGATTTTCAACCCGAAACTGGTAGCCCAGATTGTATAAACTCGCATCAGCATAGTTAAACCAAAGGGTATGATCAAGATAAAGCGCGTTTGCTGAACGCCATCCCAAAACGGCATTGCCATGCAACCTGTTGCCATATGGCGAAGCATCGTTAAAGGATAAATTATAAGGCAATAAACGTGATGCTCCGGCGCCTATAAAAAAATGACTCTTATAGAGCCGGTTATCCGGAACAGTGCGATACATGATACCCGCTCCGGCATTAAAATCCATTGTACTTGCTGTTTCACCCGAAAGCAAAGGATCGACGGAATCACTGACCTTCGACCGGGTAGCATCAAAACGGCGCTGACCGATCGAGCCTAAAATGCCAAAAGATAACCGATCGTGATCGCCAAGAATAGCCGGATTGATCTGGTATTTGTAGGCTACAGAAACTCCAACAAACGTCAAGGGACCGGTAGCATCGTAAATGATGTCGCCGGCCAGGCCCATACGATTATCGTCAAAACTCATGTGGCCGCCTACAATTCCCGTCACCGGAGCCCCATCAAATCCCAGCCATTGCTGATTATAAGTAGCATGCGCTCCCCACTGGCCGACACTCGCTGCAAAAGCAGGATTCCATAAATGGTCTGTTGCGCGAATGGTGCCGGGCAAAGGAATTTGTTGCCCCCAAACGTTCGAGGTTATGAAGACTAGTAGGGGCAGAATGTATAGTGATTTTTTCATAAGTGTTTATTGATTGGATGCTTAATCTTCGTGAAGGATGACAAGGACGGATTTGATCACCCGCTCACCCGGCCATAAGCGCAGTACATAATAGTAGGAGCCTGCGGGCAATAATTTTCCTTTGTGGTACCCGTTGAAGGTATTATCGTAATTGTCCTGATGGAGGAGCTGCTCGCCCCAACGGTTGTAAATGGTGAGGCTGTTGGCATCAAATGACTCCAGGCCTTTAATCACCAGTTCGTCATTGTGACCATCACCATTTGGTGTAATGGTATTGACCAAATCAAGAACGCGTTCAAGGTCATCGAATACTTCCACAAACACAGAGTCTGTCGTTCGACAACCATTGATATCTTGGATGTCCACGTAGTAGTAACCCGTGGATTCAGGGGTCGTGCTCGGATCAGGACAGAGGGTGCAAGACAAAGAAGTTGGACCTGACCAGGTATAAGTCACTCCACCTGTAGCATTGAGATTTATCGCCTTTCCTTGCAATACATTCTGGTCCGGTCCGGCCATTCCCTGCGGGGTATTGACAACGAGATCGATGGAAATAATTTCTGAATTACATGCATTGGATACCTCTACGCTGAGTGTTGTCGATGTCAGGAGCGTGATTGTAGGATTGGCTATGTCCGGGTTGCTCACCAAGCTGTCACCTTCGATCCATAGGTAGTCTGTACCACCGCTTGCTACAAGTTGGACAGGTTCGCCAGGGCAAACAGCTGATGGTATACTTGTGACGGATGGATTAACGAGGCTAAGTACCGTTATCTGGACTTGCGAAGAAGCCGAACAATTATTGATATCCGTTACTGTCACACTGACGGTTCCAGCCGTTGATACACTAACCTGTGGAGAAGTGCTTCCTGTCGACCATTGATAATTGGGATAAGGATTATTCACACTGAGTAAGGAACTGCTCCCGTTGCAGAAACTGAGGTTTCCACTGATCATTGGCGTCGGCTTGGGATGGACAGTAACCGTGAAAGCATCAAGGCCACTGCATCCCGCGGCATTGGTAACCGTAACACCATAGGTTCCACTCATAGTAACATTAATCGAAGGTGTTGTCATGCCATTCGACCATAAATAACCAGTATAACCCTGGCCCGCATCAAGGATGCTATTTTCACCGATACATACCTCTGTATCACCGTTAATATCCGGTATTGGATTCAAACTCTCCTGTACGCTCACGTTAGTCGACCCACTACATCCTGCCCCCGTGGTGACCGTAATAGCATAGGAACCTGCGGCATTCACATTTAACGTTTGCGCTATGCTTCCATTACTCCATAAATATCCAGCATATCCAGGTCCGGCATCAAGCACCGTTTGGTCACCCTCACAAATAGCAAGTGTTCCGGTAATTTGAGGAATGGGCAAAGGAGAAATGACCACGTTCACCGTATCATATCCAGGGCATCCAATGGAGTTCGTGACCGTGACAATATATTCGCCACTTGTGGATACTATGAGAGTTTGAGCAACACTGCCGTCGGGCCAGGCATAGGAGAAAAAGTTATTGCCTGCATTCAGTGTAGTTGTTTCACCCTCACAAAGGTCCAGGTCGCCGGCGATCTGTGGCGACGGAGCTGGTAATGCTGTAACAGAATATTGTGCGGTACCCGTGCAACCGGCTGCTGTACTCACTATTACACTGTAAACTCCTGTTTGTGTAACGTTTATTCCAGGTGTCATCTCGCCATTTGACCACAAGTAGCCCTGAAAACTCCCGACTGCTTCTAGTAATGTAGAGGAACCTTGACAAAATGAAGTGGCCCCGGTGATCTGCGTTTGAGGTTTGATATTTTCGACAATGGTCACTGTGGTATCACCTTTACATCCTAGGGCGTCAGTCACGGTAACACTATAGGTTCCTGCCGCAGAAACGGTGATTGTTTGACCTGTCGGTCCGTTGCTCCATTTATATTGATTGTAGCCCGGACCAGCATCAAGGATCGTACTTTCGCCTGAACAAATAGCCAGTACACCAGTAATTTTAGGATCAGGCAACTGATTGACACTCACTGTGACCAAATCGATGTCAAAACAACCATTGGAACCTGTCACTGTCACACTATACGTGCCAGTGTTTGTGACTATAATACTGTTAGTAGTGTCCCCAGTACTCCATAGTACATTAGTAAAAAATGGACTAACCGATAAGGTGGTTGATTGGCCCTCGCAAATACCAAGCGCTCCGCCAATATTTGCATTAGGTTTGAAAATGTTGGATACCTGTGTAAATGTCGCACCTGTACACCCATCCGTACTTGTAACTGTAACCGAATATGGTCCAGTTACTGGTGTGTTAACTACCTGCGTGGTGTCACCATTCGACCATAGGTAGTTCACATATCCAGAGCCGGCATCCAGGATGGCCGTGTCACCCGCACAAACAACCAGATCGCCTGTTATTTTTGGGATCACGGCCGGATAATAAAACATCTCTAGCGTGTCCGTAGTATACCGACAGCCGCCAACCTCTATAGCTGCATAGTATTTACCAAAATCCTTAGTGTAATAGAGGCTGTCTGAAGCCCCGAGGATTGGTTTTCGATTTTTAAACCATTTGTGGACCACGCCGGATCCACTAGTGACCTGGAAGACAGCCGTGTCCAAAACACAGATGCCTGGCCCATTTACAGCCGTGATTTCTGCAAATCCGTCGCAGCTTTGCACACAGATATTGTCGATGTACAGGTTTTCTCCAAAAGAACGATCGATGGTCATTTTGAAGGCTACCAAAACCTCTAGTCCTTTGAAGGCAGATAAGTCTGCAATATCCCGACGCCAGTCTGCACAACTTGCCGGTTTCCATGAACTGGTCGGGACATCAGCAGGTGCTGCCACGGTATGGAGGTCTTCTGTTAGGTTAGAATACGTATCCTTGCGCAAATAAACCGGGGTGTAGTTCTGTCCACAATCTGAAGAAACCAGCACTTCCAAGGTGCTGGTATAATCGGCGTAATAATTTTTGCGCATGGCCACATCAAAATTCAATGCTGCTCCGGGTAAACCTGTCAGGTCGAAAGGAACAACCGTCATCAACGTTTCTGTGCCACTACCACCCGCAGCAGCGTTAAATGCCTTGAAGACAATACTGTGACCACCCTGATCTATACATCCGGGGTTTACATATGGAGCAACTGTAATTAGTGGTCCATTCACGGTCCAGCTGCCGGGTAGGGTGCCCGATTCGAAATCCCAGCAAGAAGGTATTGACTTTACAACCGGCTCATAATAAAGAAACGTACATAGTTGATTGTTGTCCACATACGTGTCGACCCCGGCGCCATTGTTATCAACAATACGATAATCGATATCATGGCCACCCAGTGTGACCGTGACCGGATCCAACGTAATGATTTCGAGCATCCCAGTAGGGATATTCCCTGTCCATGA
>JBBQMA010000075.1:0-8686 GCA_038328415.1 Chitinophagales bacterium
ACTGGGTCCTTCGAGATTAAAGGCCATACCGGATATGCCATTGGGTCGTTGAATCTTAAAATCTTCAATAAAGCTTGCGCGTTTGTTTTGTTCATTGGTCAGTCGGAATGCATCCTGAACCAAGGTCTGAAACTCTCCATATCCCCTAACGGAAGAATAGGTACAGTGCAAATCCGCATTAAAACCAGGCATGTGCAGGTCAAACCAACAGGGGTGAGGAGGTGCCTGATCAAAATAGGTAGTATCCTTCACAGGCACCATATAATCGGGATATTCAAATTGGAGTGGGCAGTCACTTTCTAAAAACGGCACATAATTGCGGTCAGGGAATTCAAATCGGGGGTATGCCCTGGGTTTGGGATTCTGCAGGGATTCCTCCTGGCAGGAAATCAAGAAGGTCAATGTGAGGGATCCAATGAGGAGTTTTATATTCATTTCACGGGAGGCGTAGTCAGTTTAATCTCTTCGATACGACGTTTGTTTACTTTAGTCACTCGAAAGGTGAAACCTTGGCAATCTACCGCGGTATCCTTTCGGGGAATAATACCAGCCAACTCAAGGATAAGTCCGGCCAATGAATCCGCATCCCCTTTAAAATCATCGAACGCAGAAACATCCAATCCCAGAATGCGACAAACATCCTGGATTTGCGCCTTGCCTTCAAACAAATAATTTCGCTCGTCTAATTGCTGATACTGTAGTTCGGCTTCATCATCAAATTCGTCTTTGATTTCACCGACAATTTCCTCCATGATATCCTCCAGCGTCACTAGTCCCGCTGTACCGCCGTATTCGTCAACTACGATAGCCATATGACGGCGCTCCTTCTGGAATTCCTTCAACAGGTCGTTAATTTTTTTAGATTCAGGAACATAAAGCACCTCTTTCCGGACAAGCGTGCTCCAATCAAAATCCTCGGGTTCCTTTAAGTGGGCTATAAGGTCCTTGGCATAGATGATGCCAACAATATGGTCCAGGTCCTCTTCAAATACAGGAATGCGTGAATAGCCCGAAGACCTTACGACAGCCATCATTTCCGGATATCGTGATTCCATATCTATGGAAATGATATCCATTCGAGGCCGCATAATTTGCCGCACTGTCACATCGGCAAACTGGATAATCCGTTTGAGAATATCGACTGTCTTACGACCATGGGCTCCACCATCCTGCACGGTTAATTCAATGGCATTTTGCAGATCCGAAGAGCTGTGGCCACTGTCGCCACGGATACGGTCCATACGGCGTTCAAGTACATCCGTCCATCGAACCATGACGCTGACAATAGGCTTGAAAGAGCTGCGCAGAATGGTCAATGGCTTGGCCATGTATCGTGCCAACGGAATGATATTCAACCGGGCATAAATTTTTGGCATGATCTCGCCCATCAGGACTAACAGGAAGGTGACACCTATAACCGTAATGGCGAAGTGAAAGCCCTTTCCCCATACCTCTGGCGAGGACTGAAAATTTCCGGTAAGTTGCTGCAATTCTATAGCCCATGCCACACATTGATCAACAGGTAATATACGCTCCAGGATGGGCCCCGAAACCATGACGATGGAAACGTTGACAAAATTATTACTGATCAAAATAGTCGCAAGCAAAGAAGCGGGTCGTTCGAGTAGCGACATAATCAGTCGGGATGATTCTTTGCGTTCTTCTTTTAATAGCTCGATTTGATTGAGCGAAAGGGAAAAATAGGCCACCTCTGATCCAGAGATCAGCGCAGAACAAATCAATAATATGATAAATAGGAGGAAGCTAACAAATAATCCGGGATCGAATGTCATCATTAGGGGGATGGAAGCCAGCAAGAGGCTACTATCAGGATCGCTTTCCAAGGTGCGGAGGTTTGGTGAACAGGTAGCTTAAGGATGGGAAGTTGGCCATGTCAGAAGGGTAAATCGCCGTCTTCTTCCCCTTGGACAAAGGAGCCCGATGTCTGCTCAGGCATACTCGCCAGCTCCTGCGAATGGTTGGGTCCGGAGTCATCCATTTGGCCGGATTGATCAGCATACGAAGCATTGCGATCAGTATTTTTTTCCAGAGGGCGCATTATGTTTGCCACCACTTCTGTAGTGTACCGTTCTATGTTATTTTGGTCTGTGTATTTGCGATGGGTAATCTTCCCCTCGATATATACCAGTTTTCCTTTTTTAAGTTCTCGCTCTGCCCTTTCTGCCATTCCCCGCCAGCAAGCTATGTCATGCCATTCTGTTTGCGTTTGCCAGTTGCCATTTTTGTCCTTGTAAGACTCATTTGTCGCCACGGAAAATTTAGCGACTATTCCACCATTCTCAAAGCGACGTATCTCCGGATCGCGACCCAGATTGCCGACAAGGATTACTTTGTTGATCATGTGAACAATAGATTAAAGGGTAAGCGGATTTTCCGAAAGATACATATTCATGATCTTTGGGAGTGCAAATTTAGTGAAGTTTCGGTTATCAATGGGCACCCAATGTTCGGGTATTTTAGCCCGGGGGGGAAGTTGCACTTGAACAAACCGAGCATGAATGCGCTGGTGGCTAAGTACTTGTTGATAGCTGCTTGTAATGGTAAGACGCTTGTCCCACCGTGAAATACCTGTCCAATCATGCAGTTGATGCATCGCTTCAGCTTCTATATCATGCGGGAAATTATCGGTGTATTCTTTTTCGGGAAAAGTAAACATATTGCGCCACACATCACAATGGCCACGTTGAACCAGCCAGATTCGCTCTGCTCGTTGCAGCACATAAAAAAGAAAATATCTGTTTCGCAGGGGTGCCTTTGGTTTCTTTACGGGTAAATTCCCAACCTGACCGGTTGTCCATGCCACGCACCTTTTCGTAAAAGGGCATGATGGGCACAATGGATTTCGAGGGACACATTGGACAGCACCAAAATCCATAATAGCCTGATTGAATGATGAGGGACTCGCAGCGCCCATGGCTTTTTCTGCCAGCTTTAACAGCATGGTTTTTGACAAGGCAGTATTTACCTCGCCTGCAAAACCGACAACCCGGGAAAGAACACGAATGACATTGCCATCAACTACCGGATGTTTCAATTTAAAGGCGAAGGATGCAATGGCTGCTGCCGTGTATGGACCAATACCGGGAAGTGCGAGGAGACCTTCATACGTGTCGGGGAACGTTCCATTCCGTTGCAGACTGATCAAAACTGCCGTTTTATGCAGATGGTGAGCACGGTTATAATAACCCAGGCCTTCCCATAACTTCAAAACCATTCCCATCGGGGCTGCGGCTAGGGCGTGTACATCCGGGAACGCCTGCACAAAACGCAAATAATAAGGAGTCGCTTGTTCGGCTCTGGTTTGTTGAAGCAACATTTCAGAAAGCCAGACCTTATAGGGGTCCATTTCGCCACGCCAGGGCAGGGGCCGGTCCAGGTCTTCCGCCCAGAGCAATAAACGCCGGGCAAAGCCGGGTGGAATGGTCAGGTGGGCAGGAGGTAGTTCAACCATTTCGAAACGGGGGGCTTCGGACGATATCCGGGATCAACCCATTTCAGAAACGACCTCTTTTACTTCTGGTACCATACGTTTGAGCATACCTTCGATGCCGGATTTCAGGGTAACCGTAGATGAAGGACAGCCGCTGCAGGATCCCTGGAGGATCACGGTGACGATGCCGTCCTGAAAGTGTTTAAATTCGATATTGCCACCATCCATTTCGACGGCGGGTTTGACGTAAGTCTCTATGAGCTCACGGATCTTGTTGACAATTTCCGAGTCGGCCTCGCTATAGGCAAAACCATTTCCGGTAGCCGTTTCGAGTTCGGACTGAGCCTCGGCAAACCCATCCAGGATAATCGGATTTCCCGATTCCAAATACTCTTTGATGAAGGATTTGAGTGGAAGCATGATATCTTCCCACTGATAGTTGAGCTCTTTGGAGACGGTTACAAAATTATTGGAGATATAAACACCTTTTACATAAGGCATTGCAAAAAGTGCGGTAGCCAACGGTGACCAATCAGCTGCAGCTTCAACCGTCTTGAAGTCGGCTGTGCCCTGGTAGATCATTCGATTGGTTACAAATTTGAGTGATTCAGGATTGGGCGTCTGTTCGGTGTACATCATCACCGCGGGTTTGACCGTCTGGCTCATAGCTTCTGATTTTTAACGTAAACAGTTAATGATAGAGAATGTTCGTTTAGGAGCCCTCGAAGCGGGCCTTTGAAAACATCCAAGACCTACTAATTTTGCAAAGATACATAACTCGGAGTGTTGCCTAAAACCTTACAAGAGAAGATCACAAAAAATACCAGGCGACCTGAATACCGCAAGTTCTTCAACATGGGTGTAAAAAGTGGAGAAGCAGTTTTGTGATGATGCATTGATATAGTTTATAAAAATAATATTATGATAATATTATCAGATTGTTGCATATCTTTGGTTTCGAACGAACAGGGCAATACTATCTAATTCAACTTCTTTAAATTATCCGTTTAAGTAAGCTGTGTTTTTTAACTTTGTTGGAGAAGCGATTGCATATTCACTTCGTTTAACCACTTTCCAAATTCACTTGTAATCAATCAAATCATTTTTATTTATGAAAAAACCACTTATTTACACCCTGGCTATTTGCGCTACTATTTTGGCGCTCAATTCCTGCACAACGGCCACTGAAGACCCCGCAATTGATGTGGCTGCCGTGACGGCTGAAATCCAGGCCGTAGAAGATGCATATGCTACAGCAGCTACAGCAAAAGATGCTTCGGCTGTGGTAGCGTATTATGCGGATGATGCTGTAAGCTATCCAAGTAATAACGAACCGATTGTCGGCAAGGAAGCCATTCAGGCACGTCTGGCAGAACGGATGTCAAAAGACACTACGAATGCTACACCTGTATACAAGGTCCTGGACATTTTTGCAGCCGGCGATTATGTCACAGAAGTGGGCTCCTGGACAGATACGGATGCCAACGGCGCGGTAACGAATAAGGGTACGTACATCTCAGTTTTTGAGAAAAAGGACGGAAAATGGCTATGCGTAAGGGACATGTCGGTTAGCTCTATGCCTAAGAAGGAGGCAATGGCTGCTGCGGCTCCTACTGAGGAGTAAACGTCAAAACTAAATGCTGAAGAGGGCGCCTGCTAGTCGGACGTCCTCTTTTTTTATGCCTATATGTGTTTGTTATGGTTGGATTGAGAGGAATCCAACTTATCTTCATCCCATGGACACGCTTCGCATTTCCCTTATCCAATCCCTTCTTTATTGGGAGAATCCGGTGCTTAACCGGCAGATGTTTTCCTGGAAAATTCGCGACCTGAGCGGTGAGACGGATCTCATTGTTCTGCCGGAAATGTTTACCAGTGGATTCACCATGCATCCGGAGAAAGTGGCTGAAAGTCCGGATGGTCCGACGACAAGCTGGATGCAGGAGTTAAGCCATGAGACCGGAGCGGCCATCGCAGGTAGCCTGGTTATTCGGGAAGGAGACAACTATTTCAACCGGTTATTGTGGGTTGAACCCGAAGGCCGGGTGCTCCATTACGATAAAAATCACTTGTTTGGCCTTGCAGGAGAACATAATCATTATACAGCCGGCACTGAGCGCCTGGTTCTGGAATGGAAAGGCTGGTCTATTTGTCCATTGATCTGTTATGATCTTCGGTTTCCGGAATGGAGCCGCAACACGGTAGGATTTGACCTGATCCTATTCGTTGCCAATTGGCCAGAACTCCGCAGAAAGCATTGGCAACAGTTGCTCATCGCACGGGCAATAGAAAATCAGTGTTATGTGGCGGGTGTTAATCGTGTAGGCCGAGATGATAACGATCTGGTCTATAGCGGGGACACGACCCTTTTGGATTATCAGGGTGAAACGCTTTGCCAGGCGGCATTTGCAGAGACAATCCTTACCGCCAGTTTAACCAAAAACCCAATGGATCAGTATAGGCAGCGGCTTCCATTTTTAACAGATTTGTCTTAACATCCTGTTAATAGGTACTTTTGTTATGATCTTTTCGTATTACATTTGCTGACCGAAACCGAAAGTAGAGGATGTGCGTATACTTTGTAAACGCACACCGCCTAATGAAAGAAAGAATTGATTTGAGCCCATTTTTGAGATATACCCTCCGTTTGATCTTGCCCATCAGCTTCTTGCTGGCTTCAGGCTGTCAGATGGTGCGCTCTGCACATTCGCCCTCAGGATGGAAAAAAGCTGATGCGGAATTTGTACTGCGGATGGATATTACCCAACAGGCCGCTGAGTATATAGGTACTCGATACAAATATACGGGCACCTCTCCGAAGACCGGATTTGATTGTTCTGGGTTTACCAGTTTTATCATGCAGAAGTTTGATATCTCTCTACCACATCAATCGGGATCACAAGCCAAGGAAGGGCGTTCGATTCCGGTCGAAAAAGCGTTGCCTGGTGATTTGGTCTATTTCAACAGAAAAGGCCGTATTTTTCATGTAGCCCTGGTTGAAAGGAACGAAAAAGGTGTCATTACCGTAATCCATTCGACGACAAGTCGCGGCGTTATTCGTGAGAATATTACCCATTCTGATTATTGGAGGCCAAAAATAGCCGGTGTACGTAGTGTGATCCCTTATGCCGGAGGAATTGCTGAGCGCTAAACAGCAATTTCCCTTACTTTTGCGGCGTAAATCATTCTTTTTGTCATGATTAATCTCATTCTCTTTGGCCCTCCAGGCTCCGGAAAAGGTACGCAGGCAGCCTATCTCGAAGACCATTACCATCTTACCCATATTTCGACAGGCGATCTTTTTCGCTATGAGATGAGTCATAATACACCGCTTGGGCAAGAGGCAAAGGCATTTATGGCGGAAGGAAGGCTTGTGCCTGATGCCGTGACCATTGGCATGCTTCGCAATAAAGTCGAAAGCGTAGGTGAATCCAAAGGATTCATCTTTGATGGATTTCCCCGGACTGTTGCGCAGGCCCATGCATTGGATGCGTTATTGGAGGAGATGGGTCATCCGATATCCGGTTTGATTTCCCTTGAGGTGGATGACAAAGAAATTGTGCAGCGTATACTTTTACGGGGACAAACTTCCGGCCGCCCGGACGATAATGATGAATCGATTATTCGAAATCGAATAGACGTATATAAATCAGAAACTACACCCGTGGCTGCCTACTATGAAGCAGTAGGTAAAACACACCACATTAAAGGTACCGGGTCAATCGATGAGATTTTTCATCGCCTTACCGATGTTATAGACATGCTGATCTGAAGATCGGCATCCCATTATGGATCAAAATTTTGTTGACTACGTTAAGATTTGTTGCCGTTCCGGCAAAGGCGGAGCTGGCTCTGCCCATTTTCTTCATGAGAAGGGCAACGCGAATGGCGGACCGGATGGTGGTGACGGGGGCGCTGGCGGATCCATTGTATTGCGCGGGAATCGCAACTATTGGACGCTGCTCCACCTGAAATACCGCAAGCACGTGCTTGGCTCTGATGGCCAAAACGGGATGGGTGCCAACCGGTCAGGTTCAAAGGGTGAAGATGTCATCCTGGATGTGCCCCTTGGTACAGTAGCCAAAGATGCCGAAACAGGCGATTTCCTTTTTGAAATTACGGAACACGACGAAACGCGGGTCATTCTGCCCGGCGGCAGAGGCGGTAGAGGCAACCAGCATTTCGCAACGGCTACTAATCAGGCCCCGCGCTATGCGCAACCCGGAGAACCCGGTCTGGAAGAGTGGAAAATACTGGAGTTAAAAGTACTGGCAGATGTTGGGCTGGTCGGGTTTCCAAATGCCGGTAAATCAACCCTCCTGGCGGCAGTATCCAAAGCCAAACCTGAAATAGCAGATTATCCGTTTACGACACTGGTTCCGAATCTGGGCATGGTCCCCTACCGGGACCATCGATCATTCGTGATGGCAGATATACCGGGCATTATTGAGCATGCGCATGAAGGCAAAGGACTCGGCCATCGCTTTTTACGGCATATTGAACGGAATTCACTGCTGTTGTTTATGATACCCAACGATGCCGAAAGCATACGGGAACAATATCGCATCCTGGAGCACGAATTGGAAATGTTTAACCCTGAACTGCTCGATAAACCACGCTTATTGGCTATCACTAAATGCGATCTGATCGATGCAGAATTGGAGACTATGCTGCAACAGGAATTACCCGAAGGGGTTGATGTTTACTTTATCTCAGGAGTTTCCGGCAAGGGGCTGACCGAGCTAAAGGATGCAATCTGGGAAAAGCTGAACGGGTAATAAACCCTTTCCTTTATTTGTGCGATCAACGGTTGAAATGCTCTAACAATCGACTTCATTTATTCGTCAAAGCTGGTGGCGATTCTCAATAGGCCAAAATCTTTTTATGCAGAATTTCCACCCAAAGATATAATTTGTTTATGGAACGAGGAGAACCGTATTCATTTATCGAAATATTGTAGATCGTTAAATCCAATTTATCTATATTTGAAATCAGATAATCGATTCAGGATTAAACTTTACATGATTTAGTAGTTTTACTTTTCATTGGCTCATCAATAAAATGCCTTTATGTTTGGAGATTTGTTTTTAAAATTATCGCGTTACCCTACCTTTCGTCGTATCGTATGGAAACCCATATATAATCTATTAGCAAGGGTTATCACCCATCCGGAATGGCGATTTATGAACTACGGATATGCACCATTTCCTTCCGAACAACCGCTTGTTTTGGAGC
>JBBQMA010000076.1:0-8663 GCA_038328415.1 Chitinophagales bacterium
TCGAACAACGATCACCAACAAACGACTCACTCCCGACCTTCGACCTCCCGACCTTCGACCTTCGACCTTCGACCTTCAGACCTTCGACCTCCCGACCTTCGACCTTCGACCTTCGACCTTTCGACTTTCGGACCTCCGGACCTCCCGACCTTCGACCTTCGACCTTCGACCTCCCGACCTTCGACCTCCCGACCTTCGACCTTCGACCTTCAGACCTTCGACCTTTCGACCTTCGACCTTTCGACCTTCGACCTTTCGACTTTCGGGGAATGGTGATGATTTACAATCTTCAGTCCATCATAATTTGCCTTTTTCATTTCCTTAGCGTCTTTGCGGTTCATTCTCCTGGTATAATTGGTTATGAGGCTTGCTACCGTAGGGAAGCCCTTGGGTTTGACAGGTGCTCTAGGCTATCTCTTGGCCGGCCATAAACGGCCGGCAGGTGGTGTTAGAGCTGCTGCGGCCATGATCTTGCTGATTTTGTTTAACATTTTTATGTTTTTGTTAAACAATATTATATTTAGACCTGTTTCTGGTTAAATCTTTAAACTCTAACAAAATGCTTACACTAGACATTTTAGTGATTCCTAAGGAAGACGCCGTAGCGTTTACATTCTTCACTGGGTACATGGCCATGCTCGCCGCGTCTATTTTCTTCTTCTTCGAACGAGGAAGTGTGGATAGTAAATGGAAGCTGTCATTGCTGGTGTCCGGGTTGATCACCTTCATCGCCGCCGTCCATTATTACTACATGCGCGATTACTACCTGGCTACAGGAGAGAATCCGACGGCTTTGCGTTACATCGACTGGACGTTGACTGTGCCGCTCATGTGCGTGGAGTTCTACTTGCTCACCAAGGCTGCCGGGGCCAAGCTGGGCTTGCTGTGGAAGCTGATCGCAGCATCTGTCTGGATGCTCTTTGCTGGCTACATCGGAGAGGCATTCAATCCTGTGGGCGGTGACACGGCGCATTCCGTGTTGTGGGGCGCACTGTCCACCATCGGGTACCTCTACATTCTTTACACGGCATGGTTCGGCGAAGTCGCTCAACTGGCGGCGGCAAGCCAGAACGAGGTGGTCAAGAAAGGGGTTCGCACTCTTGCCTGGTTCGTTCTGGTGGGTTGGTCCATCTACCCCATCGGGTACATGTGTATGCCTGGAGGTTGGTTGAACACAGCCTTCGGTTGGGGGTCGCAGAATGTCGATCTGTTCTACAACATTGCCGATGCGATCAACAAGATCGGGTTTGGCTTGGTGGTTTACAACATCGCCATCTCCTCTTCACAAGCGGCGAGGACAGCCTAAGATAATTACCCCGTGCTCCGACTCTGGAGCACGGGGGTTTTCTTTCCTTGACCAAAGTGATGATCCTACTCGTGGTAACTCTGTATTTTCTCCTTCCGTTTGGCCCCTTGCTAGCAGAGGTCACGGTCTCGCATCAACTGATCATATGCGCACCCTTTTTGTTCTTGCTCGGCATTCCCCACGGAGCAATCGACAACATCCTTTTTCTCAAACAACGGAGCATGTCCAACAATACATTCATTGGTTCCTACCTTCTCGTGGTGGGAGCCAATATAGTCTTATGGTTTGTTATGCCCGTTGCAGCCTATGCGATATTCTTGTTGGTTTCAGCCTATCATTTTGGGCAGTCACAGTTCTCTCACTACTTCGCGCGCAAGCGTGCCTTCCACGAGCTTCTTTACCTGATCTGGGGCATTTCCTTGTTGTCCGGACTCGTGCATTTGAACATCGTGGACATCCGTTCCATCATGGGCCAAAGCACGGAATTCGACATTTTCCGAGCGTTCCATGATGCCGAACGCATGCGCACCATTTTCCTGGCTTCCACGATAATAACTTTTGTGCTCTTGCTCATCACCGTTTACCTGGGTGATCTGGAACTGAGGACAGTCTTTCTGGAATTGGCCGTGATGGGGACTGTCCTCCTTTGTTTCAAGGCCATGCCATTGATCATCGGGTTCACCCTCTACTTCGTTGTTCTTCATTCCTTCAAGGTGATGCGCGAAGAATATGGGTTCCTGAAGAAAGAGCGGTACATTCAAACGATCGGAGACTTCATCCGGATGGTGGCACCATACACACTGTATTCCATGGTCGGTATTATCCTGCTTTTCGGGGCCATTCATCTCAACTTACTAAACATGTCCTATGGCTATTGCTTGCTCCTCGTCTTCTCGTCGATCACCTTGCCTCATGCCTATGTCATGAGCGGGTTCTATGATCTACTGTGGCGCAAAGGGCGTTTGGCACAAGTGACGTGACGCCGACAACGCCGACTCACAAGCGGACCGATGATTGCTCCTGCCAACTCCGCAAAGCCGGATCAAGGACCGCGAATGGCGCATCACGTGCTACAGTCCTATGAATCCGAAGCTACAGCGCTTATCACTATTATGCGGCAACGGCAGTAAAACGAAGTCACCGTTCATCTCGAAAAAAGCACTTTCCAGACTGATAAAAGAACCTACATAAAAGTAAAGTTCAAAGTTCAGAAAAAACTGTACTTTTGAAAAAAAAAGTGGAGACCAGAAACCACTTAAAAAACGGGGCGTCACCGAAAAGCCTTATGAGTAGGGAAAACAATTAAAATTATTATGTATAAAAAATTTGCTTTATCGGACAAGCTGCTTTTTTTAGCAGCAATTCTTTCGCTTATTTTTTCTGAGATTTTGTTTTTTAGTGGTCACGAAAACCAAGCCATTTTTATAGGACTTTGGGTTCCCTCCATATTGTGCTTTGGAATATACTTAAATCTATTAAAAACGAATAAAAATGATTGATTTTATACCCTATTTCGCAGGAATGATTACTTTATTATTTAGTGCTGGATTTGCTTATGCCGTTGGAGGAGGTTTTAATAAGGAGGAGAAACAGAAGTAAAATTAAAACCAGCCCTTAACAAACAAATACACGACGATTTTTAAAAAGGGGGCTTTAAGCGCAATCCAAATTCTAGTGCTTCTAACGATCGTACTGCGAATCGAACAGTTGTGCTCTTTGCCCCCTTTTTTACAACCTGCCTATATCCTTTAGACGCTGAATGTGATTCTCTCTTTTTCGACTGAAAATAATTAATGTGAGCTAATGTTTTTATCGGAAATTTAAAATTAATTTAGTCCTGAAAATAAAAACAATTAAACTTTTATTTTCAGATCGTTATATAAACGTTACTCAAAATCTAAAGGCACCCCATCATGAAATTCTTCATTTGTACACTGATTTTAGTTTCTTCTATGACCCCACAAGTAATCTTTGATTTTAACAAAAATTCAAATATTCATAACTGAATAATTGTAGATGATGAGGTAATGGGAGGAGAATCATCAAGCACATTTGAGCTGAATGCTGATGGATACGGTGTTTTCAAAGGTGACATATCAATAGAAAACAATGGCGGATTCTCTTCTGTACGCTATAGATTTAAAAAAATGCTTATAAAAGATTACACTAAGATCATGGTAAAACTTAAAGGGGATGGTAAAATGTATCAATTTATAATTAAATCAAATTCTGGAGAAAATTATTCCTTCGTAACCCCATTTTCAACTTCAGGAGAATGGCAAGATATAGAAATCCCTCTAAAAGATATGTACCCATCATTCAGAGGAATACGGCTTAATCAGCCCAATTTTGCTGATGAGTATATTGGGGAAATCAATTTCTTGATAGGGAATAAAAAAAGGAGAAATTTAAACTCTTGATTGACAAAATAGAATTAAACTAAACATTGATCACTTGAGAATTAAAACTACCCAAAGTTGAGTAGGTGGACTACGCCAATAATTAAGATAGCGCATTCATTCAAGTCTGTCTAAGGATACGAAGGTATCTTTTGGGCTCCAAATACTTAAATATAATTCTTCTTGCACGGACAGCGAAGACTTTCGTAAGCAGAAGTCTCTATTTCACATTACTCAAGCATGACAAAAGCAGCCTTTGGTCGCCGACGTCTCCAAGTTTAGTTACTCCAATAAGACGAAGGCACCCCACGAATACGGATTAATAAATCGATCCCGCATTTCCCGTTGGGTTTTCCGGAAGGCATCGGGGATTGTCAACTTGCCCTCCAGCCAGTTTTTGTAAAAGGCAGTCATAAACTCCATCGTCTCCCGGTCGGGCACTTGCCAAAGGGACATGATGAGGTACTTCGCACCGGCGATTTTGAACGCCCGCTGCAGTCCATACACCCCTTCATTGCCCTGGATATCTCCAAGGCCAGTCTCGCAGGCAGAGAGGACCACCAGTTCGGTATTGGATAGGTTCATCTGACTGATCTCATAAGCGGTGAGAATGCCGTCTTCCTCATCAGAACTTACCTGCTTACCATTTTTCCAGGCGTAGTTGCCACCAGCTAGGATAAGGCCGGAGCGAATCATGGGGTTGTCGGAGGATTTAAATACGGGATCTGATTCCCCCAATCCAATGCCTTGGGTTTTGATCTGCGGATCAGGGAAAAAGAAGCCGTGGGTGGCGATGTGGAGAATGCGGGGGGATACTACTCCCGTACATTTGGATTTAATGGTTTCCTCATTAGCGTTTATTCCAATCAACGTATCCACTATATAACCCTTGCTGACCAAGGAAGTCTGGATACGCTCAACCTCCCTTTCTGTCCACATGAGGAAAGGCCAGCTTTCGCCACGTGTGTCTGATTCTGACCGGGAGGATAACGAGGACCGGCTGACAATGAGTGCTTCATCCTCAACAATAAAATTGAGGGTATCCACTTCAAAGTTTATACCACCAGCAAGGACGGCATCATTGGCTTGCGTGGTGACAGTAGATGGAATTACTAACTGCCGCGTACTATTTAGTGAGACCATGTTGTAGCGGTCAGATAGAATGGTCTCATCATCGATAGCAATGGCGCCGAGATTGAGCCGGTGCAGAACGCCTGAGGCAGAGAAATAAATAGTCTTAATTCCCTCAAGGCCTGCCGCTTCAATTTTCGCCCAGATCAATTCGTATAGCGACATTTTTTCTTGTCCTAATTTAACCAGCCCTCTGTCTGCCCAGGAATAAAGATCATTGACATAATCGGCTTTGCGTTCCTTATTGGTACTTAGTAGATGATCGAGTTCTTTTTCTTCGAATAAAGGAATGAATTGCGGTTGGGCATCGCCAGCACGCAGCACCAGGGCGGCGTACATGGTACTATCTGTTTGCAAATTGCTGAAGTAACGATAATGGACAAATTCCACTGCCAACTCTCCTGTCTTCAGCATGGACTGCACATCTTGCCACAACACCTCCTTGCCTGCGCCCCATCCCGCCACCGTGCGGGCGAGATCCTTTTCGATTTCCTCCGTCTTTTCTTCCAACTGCTTTACAAGGGCCTTGTCCTGGTCCGCCACTGTCATAGTGTATTGTGCGGACAGCCGCTGTCGATTAGCGCGCAGCAGGTCACATTTTGCAGCGGTTGTTGGATCAGCAGTCGCCTTGTGTCTCAGTTGGCTTACAGCCATCAACAAAATACCCTTGTAGAATAAGCTGTTGTCAAAACAGACTCCGGCAAGCCTAGCGCTACCAGAAGACTGTATGTACGACTTGATATAGTCCTGCCGTTGGGAAAAGAGCTTTATATATTCGTTCAATTCCCGTTCGGAAAGATGTCCCTTGGCGTTCTCTAAAAGTTTCCGGCTCAACGCGGCTTGTTCAACGATGAACGGTTCAGCCTTTTCATATTGACCCAGGCTTGCATAAAGATTGGATAAGATAACCAGACAATTAAGATAGTTGACATGCTCCCGATTGACAAGACCGGTTTCAAAAATCCTTTTTGCTTCAAGTAAGTGTAGCTCTGCCTTCTTATATTGACCCATTTTTACTAAGAGGGAGGCAAGGTTGATTTGTTTTGACAGGTAATCTGGATGCTGCTTGCCCACGTGTCTTTCCAGAATGTCCATCGCCTCCTGCTGGGATAAAACCGCTTTTTCATTTAGTCCCTTTTCCATATACAAACTGGCTCTTAGCGATAAACTTACAGTGTAGTCAGGGTGATCCTTTCCAAGGGTGGTTTCCTGTATGGTTATTGCTTCTTCCAACAGCGGCAAGGCTTTTTCAAATTGATGCAACTCCAGATTCAGCATCACCAGATTGACAAGGCACATGGCATAATCCGGGTGTTTTTTTCCCAAAATCCGCCCATACAGCGCTTGCTCTTCAAGATAATACGATTGAGCCTTATCATATTGACCCAGGTCAGCGTAAAGGTTGGCCAGGTTGTTCAGGCTTTCGGCATAATCCGGATCCTCCTTCCCGAGGGTTTGCTCCCGGATGATTTTCGCTTCCAAAGCCATTACTTCCGCTTTCGCCAATTGCCCCCGGTCGTGGTATAGTTGTGACAGGTTGCTCAAACTCGTAGCGTATTCGGGGTGATTCTTTCCCCAGGTTCTTTCTGCAATACCCATGGATTCCAAAAACAAAAGCTCGGCTATATCAAATCGACCCATTCTTTTATACAGATTTGCCAAATTGCTTGCTACCCAGCAATAATCCGGATTTCCCTTTCCCAACTTTTTTTCATTGATTGCAATCGTTTCCAGGTAGTGCATCTCTGCCTTCTCGTAATGCCCCATGTTCTTGTAAAGGACGGCCAGGTTGTTCAATATATTGGCATAATCAGGGTGTTCCTTTCCCACCGTCCTTTCACGGATCAATTTGGCTTTTAGGTACCAGGGTTCCGCAGCGGCAAATTCTCCATGATAATAAAGGATCGATCCATGCGCCATGCAGCAGTTGCCAAAAGCTGTCGACTCTCCTCCTAATTTTTCCAGGGCAAGTTTTTCTGCAGCGGCATTAACTTCAAGCGCTTTACTGAAATCATTCTTGCCTACGAGGTCACGGGATACCCGGATGAGGCTGTCCACCTGTAGAATAACTGCCGAATCAATAGTTTGCGCTGAAGCATTAGCTACAATAAAAGGAATTATAAAAAGAATACCGAATTTCATCATGTGTCTAATCATTTAATTGATAGATTAACCCATTAGATCGAAATGTTATTCCACCAGTACAAAAGCGGCCTTTGGGTGCCGACGTCTCCAAGTTTAGTTACTCCAATAAGACAAAGGGCCCCATAAATACGGATTAAAAAACCGATCCCGCATCTTCCGTTGGGTCTTGCGGAAGGCATCGGGGATAGTTGAACCAAGATGTGCGTATAAAACCCTTCAATTTCTTTAAACTAAGGAAAAGAAGGGCAGAATTTCTTCTGCCCTTCTTTCAAATCAAATATTCCGACGAAGTAAAATTACAGGGAAGCAAACAACTTCATACGGCGGATTAAAAGTTGTCTGTCTTTACGAACCAATTCGTTACGGTATGTTCCAGACCGTACTTCCGTAGTCCCATCTGCATTCGTGTTGGTTGCTTTGTAAGAACCGTTTGAAACTATAGTTCCATCAGCCAACTTTGTTGAAGATTCAGCACGCAGAATAAGTTTCCAATTGCCGGTTTTAAATGCTTCAGCATAATGCGATTCCAGATTGTCTGAACCAGAAATTGCGGTACCATCCGTAGACGCACGTTCGGCATCAGCCGTAAAATGCTTCACAAGCGCCTTGAAATCAGCCCGGTTGTAGGCATCTTCATAGGACCTGGTGAAATTAGTAATTTGATCAGCATCAGTACCGGAAGCACCGACTGCCGTTTGAGCGATGATAGACGATGTGCCTAACGCAATGAGGCAAACAAGGGAGAAAAAAGAGGATAACAGTTTCATAATTAAATAGGGTTAAAAGTGATTAATTCGTTTCAAAGGTTTCATTTGTGGGCGAGGGAATAGGTTACCTGATCCCTGCCCCTTTCTTTTAAAATATGCCCTGGAACGCCAGTAAAAAACATAAGCGCAACAAAATCAGCTAAATAGAACACAAGGCCATAACAGTCGCCATCTGGCCTTCCCACGGGGTAACCGCAGATTAGACGAAGGTTACAATTCAAATCCTGTGTTAAATATACACAGCTCCAGCAAAAACCAGTGAAAAATTTGTAATAAATTTCATATCTCAATTTTTTATTCGGTAAAGTTCTAAATACAAACCGCTTGTTGGAGAGCCGTTGGCAGGTTCTACAAAATTGAATATAGACAGGTGTGCTTATCTGTGCCTCCAAAACAATGTTTATTTTTTAACTTCGCCCAGCCAAACCATGTAGTTTGTTTTTCAACTACTGGGGAACCAAGGTACATCTCATCCAGAACGAATAATTACCATGCAACTTCGCACCCGCATTGCCCTTTTCCTGTTTTTGAGTTTGATTTCCTTCACCTCGATTTTCTCCCAAACACCGGAGACAATTAAACGCGTTCCCGAGAAGGTGTTGGCTTTAGAGGCCAGAAAATTGCCGTTCCAACCTGTGGCGCCCTTTTCAGAAGCCTTGCGAGCTAACGATATGGACATTCCAGCTGAGGTAAAGACGGATGGATTCGGGTTGGTTCCGGATTTTGCTGTATTGAAAATGGTCGCCACCAAAAAACCAGTCCGGCTGGATGTGACTCTGCCTACTCCGGATGGCAAAGTGATTCGACTCCGCGTTTACAAAACACGTATCGGCACGGGATCCATGCAAGTAAACTATGCGAATGGCGAAGCACAGGAAGATATCGAAGGCTCTTTCTATCGTGGCATCATCCAGG